>DATKSH010000313.1:0-3302 GCA_035531735.1 Alphaproteobacteria bacterium | reverse complement strand
GCGCGATTCCCGATCATCACAAGCTGGCCGGGCTCGACGTGAAAATGTCGAATCTGTGCAGCGAGATCACGCTGCCGACCGGGCTCGACAAGGACGGCAACCAGCGCACGGCGGTGTGTTGCCTCTCCTCGCTCAATCTCGAAAAATTCCTCGAATGGGAAAATCATCCGACCTTTATCGAGGATTGCCTGCGTTTCCTCGACAATGTCCTGCAGGACTTCATCGCCCGCGCACCCGACAGCATGGATCGCGCCAAATACTCGGCCGCGCGCGAGCGTTCGGTGGGCCTCGGCGTCATGGGCCTGCATTCCTTCTTCCAGAGCCAGAATGTGCCGATCGAAAGCGTGATGGCCAAGGTCTGGAACAAGCGCATGTTCCGCCACATCAAGGGCCAGGCCGACGAGGCCTCGCAGAAACTGGCCAAGGAGCGCGGCGCCTGCCCCGACGCCGCCGATTACGGCATCATGGAGCGTTTCTCCAACAAGATTGCGATCGCGCCGACCGCCTCCATCTCGATCATCTGCGGTGGCACCAGCCCCGGCATCGAGCCCAACGCCGCCAACAGCTTTTTGCATAAGACGTTGTCGGGCAGCTTCGCCGTGCGCAACAAGTATCTCGCGCAGGTGCTGGAGAAATACGGCAAGAACGACGAGGATACCTGGAGCGACATCACCACCCACGAAGGCTCGGTCCAGCATCTCGATTTCCTCGGCGAGCACGAGAAGCTGGTGTTCAAGACCGCCTTCGAGCTCGACCAGCGCTGGCTGATCGATCTCGCTGCCGACCGCACGCCCTTCATCTGCCAGGCGCAGAGCCTCAACATCTTCCTGCCGGCTGACGTGCACAAACGCGATCTGCACATGATCCACTTCACCGCCTGGAAGCGCGGCATCAAGAGCCTTTACTACTGCCGCTCGAAATCGCTGCAGCGCGCGGAGTCGGCGAACCATGCCAAGAACAAGCCGCCGCAAACGGCCCAGCTTCCCGCCAATGACGACCGCGTGGTCACCGCCACCGCCGAAGAGGAAACCGGCGCATACGAGGAATGCCTGGCCTGCCAATAATGACAAAAACCGCGACGGCCGCCATCTGCGAGGGCGATGATATGTCCAACTTGCCGCCGGAGGGCGCGGTCGATCCTGCGTTGGCGCTGGCCGTCGAGGACGCTATTTTATCGGGCCGTTTCGATAAGCTCGCCTCGATGCTCGACGACCCGCTGGCTGGCGATTTCCCCGACGATTTGCGCCGCGACCTCGAAACCCTGCGCTACTTCCGCGAGCATTATCGGTGCGCGCCCGACTTCGGCAGCCTCGACAACAAGAAAATCGCGCTGATGGATTCGGCATGGGCGATGGAAGTGCTTAACAAGGTCCGCGCCCATGCCGCATCGCCTACGGAATAACCGCGCGAGGGGAGAGGGTGCATGAACCCAGCCATGGTGACGACCGGCTTCGACATTCCCGGTTGCCGGGTCGTGAAAAACATAGGCATCGTACGTGGCATCGTCGTGCGTTCGCGCTCGGTCGCGGGCACGTTTCTCGCCGGCCTGCAAACCCTGTTCGGCGGCAACATCACGATCTACACCAATTTGTGCGAGAAGGCGCGCATGGACGCCTATGACCTGATGTGCGCCCATGCCGAGAAGCACGGCGCCAACGCGGTCCTCATGATGCGCTACGATACCGCCGAGATGATGACCGGCGTCACCGAGGTTTTGTGCTACGGCACAGCGGTGGTGGTGGAAGGCACCCAGTCATGAAACCGGCGACCCTGATCTGTTTTTTGCTGTTCCTCGCCGGCGGCGGCTTGTTCCTCGCACAACTGTGGTTTCAAATCTGGAGCCCGGCGCTGTTTTTCAAGCTCATCGTCTCCGCCGCGACCCTGTTCGTCATCGCCGTGGTGGCGGCGTTCCTTGTTCGCGAAAGCAAGATCGACAAGAAGACCGGCGGCGGGCTGGATTAACTTAACAATGCACCGCGTTGGCGGTGCATCAACGGCAAGCGGCGTCAACAACCTTAACAATGAGCGGACTGGATGATCGATGCGCAAAACACTCGACCCGCGAAAACCAGCCTGTGGAAAGAGGGTTTCCGCCTGTTCGGCCGCCATCAACAGGGTTGGGCCAAGCTCGGCCTCGTGTTCTTCGTCGTCATGGCGGTGATCGATTTCCTGACGCCGCGCCTGGTCCCGGGGCAAGAGATCGAGTCCGCGGTGAAAAGCCATCAGTCGCTGCCGCCCGGTGTGGTCGAAACCATGATCCTCGTTTATGGCGTGATGCTGGTCGTCGCGGTCGTGCAGGGGTATTTGTTCAACGCCTTTTTCCTTGCGCGCGAGCCGGTCGCCGGCAGCGCGCGGATCGGCGGCGATGGATTCCTGTCTTATCTCCGGACCTACATATGCCTGATCCTGATCGGCGTGGCTTATGCGTTGGCCCTCGCGGTGCTCTTGGCGGTCGGCGGCGGCGTGGCGCTGGTGGCGGTCAAACTAGCCCATATCGCCGTGCCGAAACCCGCCATCGCCGTCGTCAACGCCGTGCTGATTGCGGTTGCCGCCGCCGGCATGATCTACTTGGTGGTCATGCTGATGCCGGCCGTGGCGCTGGCGGCCAACCGCATCGAGCATCCGATTCGCAACGCCTGGCGGCTGGTCAGGGGCAATTGGTGGCGGGTGTTCGGCAATATGCTTCTCATGATGCTTTTGCTGATGCTGGCATTTCTGGTTTTGCTGGTCGGCGCCGGATTGCTGGTGCTGGTCGTTTCGCTGGTCACGAAGCAGCCGTTGCTGGCCCTGTTCCACATGTCGTGGCCGGTTATTCAGGGTGCCGCGCAGGTCATCATGGGCGGCCTCATGGTCGCCTTCACTTGCGCCCTGAGCCGCATTCTTTACGAGGAAAAACGCCGCGCCGACCCGCATTTTGTCCTGACAACCCGCGGCTGATGCGGTAGGATCGATTCATGTCCGGACTCCTCACCCCCAATCCCGTCTATAAGCCTTTCCGCTACCCGTGGGCCTATGAGGCGTGGCACAAGCAGCAGCAGATTCATTGGCTGCCGGAGGAAGTGCCTCTCGCCGACGACATCAAGGATTGGCGGCATAAGTTGACCGCCGGCGAGCGTAATTTGCTGACCCATATTTTCCGCTTCTTCACGCAGGCGGATGTCGAGGTCAGCAATTGCTACATGAAGAAATACGCCCAAGTGTTCCAGCCGACCGAGATCCAGATGATGCTGGCGGCCTTTGCCAATATGGAAACCGTGCATATCGCGGCCTATTCGCATTTGCTCGACACCATCGGCATGCCG
>DATKSH010000312.1:0-3056 GCA_035531735.1 Alphaproteobacteria bacterium | reverse complement strand
CCGGCAATGTGCCGCCGAAAATCAAAGTGCCGCGCGCGGCGATTTTCCCGGTCGCCTTCGCGATGGAATGGATTGCGCGCCTGACCGGCAAGGAACCGTTTGTCACGCTCGACGGCTTGCGAATGGCCAAAAAGAAAATGTTTTTTTCTTCGGCCAAGGCCGGGCGCGAGCTTGGCTACCAAGCGCGGCCGGCACGCGACGCGATCCGCGACGCGATTAATTGGTTCCGTACGCATCATTATTGTTGAGGGTTGGTGCATGGGATTTTTCGCTATTCTGAGCGCCTTAAGCCTGGCCGGCTGGCTTTACCTGACTTTCGCGCATGGTAAGTTCTGGCAGCCCCTGTTCGCGCCGCCGGCTAACGACCCCGCAGCATGGCCAAGCGTCGATATAATCGTGCCGGCACGCGACGAGGCCGCGTCCTTGCCGCGCAGCCTGCCCTCGCTTCTCGAGCAGGATTACAAAGGCGCATGGCGCATCATCCTTGTTGACGATCACAGCAGCGACGGCACCGGCGATGTGGCGCGCAAACTGGCGGCGGCCGCCGGCCAAAGCGAGCGTTTGACGGTGATCGCCGCGCCGGATTTAAAGGAAGGCTGGAGCGGCAAGGTGGCGGCAATGGACTCGGGCGTCGCTCAAAGCAGGGCCGACTTCATCCTGTTCGCCGACGCCGACATCCGGCACGCGCCGCGCAGCCTGACGGGCCTGGTCGCCGGCGCGGAAGCGCGCAAGCTCGACCTCGCCTCGCGCATGGTCACGCTGCATTGCGCGAGCTTGGCGGAAAAATTCCTGATCCCGGCTTTCGTGTTTTTTTTCGCGATGCTTTATCCCTTCGCCCGCGCCAACGATCCGGATTCGGGTGTCGCGGCGGCGGCCGGCGGAGCGATGCTGGTGCGGCGCACGGCGTTGGATAACATCGGCGGCCTCGCACGCATCAAAAGCAAGCTGATCGACGATTGCGCGCTGGCGCGCGTCATCAAGGATAGCGGCGGTGGGCGGGAAACGCCGGGCCGCATCGAACTAGCTTTGATCAGGGAAATCGAAAGCCTGCGCGTTTACCCGGCCTTTGGCGATGTCCGCCGCATGATCGCGCGCACCGCCTTCACACAATTGTGCCATTCGCCGCTTTATCTCGCCGGCACGCTGCTAGGCATGGGGCTGATGTTTTTGCTGCCGATGTCGATGGCCATGTTCGGCAGTTCGGCAGCGGCCTGGATCGGCGCCACCGCGTGGTTCGTGATGGGCATTCTTTACATGCCGATGGTGATTTTCTATCGCCTTTCGCCGTTATGGGCCTTTACCTTACCGGCGGCGGCCTTATTCTACATGGGTGCGACCATCGACTCGGCGCGGCTTTACTGGCAAGGTAAAGGCGGCCAATGGAAAGGCCGGTCACAGGCATGACCCTGACCGCAACACATAGCCTTGAAACCGTCAGCGGCAAAAACCGCGAAACCGAGAATTTCCCGGTCGGGTCGTTTTTGATCCGCCCCGATGTGCGCGCGCATGTCCACACTTTCTACAATTTCGCCCGCGCGGCGGACGATATTTCCGACGATCCGCTTTTGGAGCCGCAGGCCAAGGTCGCGCAGCTTAAGCGTTTCGCCGAAGTTCTGCGCGACGAAAAACTGAACGACGTGCCGACCGCCGTGGCTATGCGCGCGAGCCTGAAAAAAACCGGCATCACGCCGCAGCATGCACTCGATCTCTTAACCGCCTTCACGCGCGACGCGACCAAATTGCGTTACGCCGACTGGGACGATTTGATGGATTACTGCCGTTATTCGGCTTCTCCCGTTGGGCGCCATGTCTTGGCGTTGCACGGCGTCTTCGAGGACGCGTGGCCGGCCAACGACGCGCTGTGCAGCGCGCTGCAAGTCATCAATCACATTCAGGATTGCGCCGACGATTACCGCGCGCTGGACCGCGTTTATATCCCGCAGGATATGCTGCGCCAAAACGGCGGCGACACGGCCGACCTGGCGGACGAAAAAGCCGGCGCCGGATTGCGCGCGGCGCTCGACGCGATGCTGGAGCGGCTCGATTTGATGATGCCACATGCCCGCCAATTGCCGCGCCATGTGCCGGATAGGCGGCTTAAATGCGAAGCCTCGGTGATCGAGGCGCTGGCCGAAAGCCTGATCGCGCTTTTGCGCCGCCGCGATCCCTTATGCGATAATGTCAAGCTCGGCCGTATTTCGGTGCTCGGCGCGGGGCTTAAAGGATTGGCGCGCGCATGGTTCTGATGGCGACTCCCTACCGGCAAGCGATGGCGGACGTGAAGGCGCGGGTCAACGCCGCGCACAGTTCTTTCCATGCCGGCATGGCGATTTTGCCAAAAACGCGCCGCGAAGCGATGTATGCCGTGTATGCATTCTGCCGCGAGGTGGACGACATCGCCGACGATGGCGGCAGCAAAGAAACGCGCGCCGAAGGATTGCAGCAATGGCGCGCGCGCATCGCCGATTTGTTCCGCGGCCGGCCGGGCGACAGCATCACGCTGGCGCTGGAACCGGCCATCGCGCGTTTCGGCCTGGTCGAGGCGGATTTCCAGGCTATCATCGACGGCATGGCGATGGACGCCGACAAAACGATTTCGGCGCCCGACCTGTCGACGCTCGACCTTTATTGCGACCGGGTGGCGGGTGCGGTTGGGCGCATCGCGGTGCGCATCTTCGGCGACGACAGCGCCGAGGCGATGAAGGCCGCCCATCATCTCGGCCGCGCCTTTCAGATGACCAACATCCTGCGCGACCTGGCCGAGGACGCCGAACGCGAGCGGCTTTACCTGCCGGAAGAATTCCTGGCGACGCACGGCATCGCGGCGCGCGCGGCAAAAGACGTCTTGCGCGACCCGAATCTCGCCGATGCCTGCCGCGACCTTGCCGCCGTCGCGCGCCGGCATTTTGCCCTCGCCGACAAGGCGATGCGCGCATGCAAGCCGCAAGCCATGCGCCCGGCGCGGGTGATGCGCGGCTATTACGGCGCGATCTTCGAGCGTTTGGTGGCGTCCGACTGGCGCGATCCTGCGGCGCGGGTGCATTTGCCGATCTGGC
>DATKSH010000311.1:0-6824 GCA_035531735.1 Alphaproteobacteria bacterium | reverse complement strand
GCGATTTGGTCAAAAATGCGCTGCGCATGCGCCCGGACCGCATCATCGTCGGCGAAACGCGCGGCGGCGAAGCGCTCGACATGTTGCAAGCCATGAACACCGGCCATGACGGCTCGCTTTCGACCGTCCATGCCAATCGTCCGCGCGAAGCGTTGATGCGCCTCGAAAACCTGGTCGGCATGGCCAGCGCCAATCTCTCCCCGCGCGCGATCCGCCAGCAAATCGCCTCGGCGGTCGATATGATCGTGCAGGTAAGCCGCATGCGCGACGGCTCGCGCCGCGTGACCCACGTCACCGAGCTCACCGGCATGGAAGGCGAGGCCATCACCATGCAGGACCTTTACGTCTGCGAGGTGACCGGCGAGGCTTCCGACGGCAAGCTGACGGTCGAATTCAAAAGCACCGGCCTGCGCCCGCATTTCCTGCCCAAAGCCGCCTATTTCGGCCTCGACAAACAACTTTTAGAGGCGATGGCGCTATGAAGCTCTTTTGGTCTTTGCCTTTTAAAGAAGGCCGTCATTCCGCAAAATTCTCTTTTCGCTTTGCGAAAAGAGAATTTATGCGGAATCCGATTTGGTTTTTTATTTTTACAAAAAACAAAACATCGGATTCCGCATCTCCGCCTTTATCCCGGATTTCATCCGGAATAAAGGCTTCGTGCGGAATGACGTCCGTCCTTGGTGGAAAGGGAGGCGCGCCATGACCCCCACCCTCCTCTACCTCCTGCTCGGCGGCGGCGCGTTCGCCGTCACTGCGATCCTCTTGTTCGCCTTCGGCGGCGAGGAGGCGACGCGCAAGGCCCATCTCTTGACGCGGGTGGCGGGCACCGCACCGGTGAAAAAGCTCGACGGCCATAAATCGGCCGGCCTCCGGCGCGCGACCGCCGACAGCGGCATTCCGCTGCTCGACCGGCTGATCAAGGCGCTGATGCCGAACGCGGACAAATTGCGCAAGCGCCTCGCCTGCACCGGCTTCAATCTGACGGTCGGCGAATACCTGCTGATCAACGCGGTCAGCGTGGCGATCGCGATCCTCGCCTTCACGTTCCTCGCCCATTGGCCGAAACCGGTCGCGGTGTTCCTTGGCATCGCGGTTGGCCTCTATATCCCGCATTTCGTCACCGGTTTCCTCGGCAAACGGCGGCTCAAGAAATTCCTCGGCAATTTCCCGGAAGCGATCGACACCATTTGCCGCGGCTTGCGCTCGGGATTGCCGGTCAGCGAGTCGATCGCCGCCGTCGGGCGCGAAATGCCCGACCCGGTCGGCATCGAGTTCCGCCGCATCGCCGACGGCGTGCGCATGGGCCGTTCGCAGGAAGATTCGATGTGGGAAGTGACGCGCCGGGTCGATACGCCGGAATTCCGCTTCCTCATCATCGCCATGGCGATCCAGAAGGAAACCGGCGGCAACCTCGCCGAAACCCTCGGCCATTTGTCGGAACTGATCCGCCGCCGCCGGCAGCTGAAACTGAAAATCCGCGCGATGTCGTCGGAGGCGCGGGCATCCGCGATGATCATCGGCTCGCTGCCCTTCATCATGTTCACGCTGCTTTACCTCGTCAACAAAAGCTACGTGCTGATCCTGTTCAACAGCACCGGCGGCAACATCCTGCTCGGCTTCGGCCTCGGCATGATCACGCTTGGCTGGGCGGTGATGGGCAAGATGATTAATTTCGAGATTTAGTGGCTAGTTGCTAGGTGCTAGTTGCTGGAAATCACAACCAAGGACATGGCCTGAACTTGCTAGCACCTAGCCACTAGCAACCAGCAACTAAAGGAACGCCGATGGATGGTTCGTTTCATAATCCCAATCTCATCAGCGCCCTCTGCGGCCTCGCCGCCTTCGCCGTGGTGGTGCTGATCTGGCAGGCGCTGATCGAACGCGATCCCTTGCCGGCCGACCGGCTGAAAGCGGTGACCCAGCACCGCGACGCCCTCGCCGCCGCCGAGCGGCAGAAAAAAATGACCCGCCGCGCCGGCATCCGCCGCATCGGGTTGATGAAGCAGGTGGTCAACTGGTTCAAGCTGGCGCGCGGCAAGCGCTTCGACGCCTTGCGCCTCAAGCTGGCGCGCGCCGGCTATCGTTCCCGCGACGCGATGTTCGCCTTCATGTTCGCCAAGCTGGCAGGGCTCGGCGGCGCCGGTTTTGGCGGCGTCTTTTTCCTGTTCGTTTTCCATGTCGGCAAGTTCGGCGACGGGCCGCGCTTTTTGATCGCCCTCGCGGCGGCACTGGGCGGCTGGCTGTTGCCCAATCTTTTGGTCAAGAACAAGGCGCAGAAGCGTGAGGACGTGCTGCGCAAGGCGATGCCGGACGCGCTCGATTTGCTGGTGATCTGCGCCGAGGCGGGACTCAGCCTCGACGCCGGCTTCGACCGCGTGAGCCGCGAAATGGCAAGCTCGGCGCCGGAACTGGCCGAGGAAATCGGCCTCACTTCGGTCGAGCTCGGCTTCCTGCCCGACCGCGCGAAAGCGCTGCAGGGCCTGGCCGACCGCGTGCCGCTGCCGGGCGTCCTCGCCCTCGCCAACACGCTCTTGCAAACCGAGCGCTACGGCACGCCGCTGGCGCAGGCGCTGCGCGTACTATCGGCCGAAATGCGCGAAGAGCGCATCATGAAAGCCGAGGAAAAAGCTGCGCGCCTGCCGGCGATCCTGACGGTGCCGATGATTATCTTTATCCTGCCGCCCTTGTTCGTGGTCTTGATCGGCCCCGCCGCCATCAGGGTCGCCCACGCGCTCCACGGCATGCATCATTAGGTGCTAGGTGCTAGGTGCTGGGAGTTTAGCCTTTAGCACTAACCGAACTATTAAGCATTATTCCAACCGCGAACACGAATTGCTAGCAGCTAGCAGCTAGCAGCTAGCAGCTAGCAACTAGCAACTAGCACCTAGCACCCAGCAGCTAACTCCCCACCTTGCAAAACACATCCTGCTTCATCAAGGTGCCGCAAAAAGCCGCCGCGTCGCTGGCGTTTGCGAAGCCCCTGACGCGCACGAAGAAAGTCGGCGTGCCGCCTTCCTTGGCCACCATCGGCACCACCTCGAAATCCAGCTTGCCGGCCGCGTGGGCGAAGCGCCTGTGCAAGCGGGCGGCGCGGCGCTTGGCGAGCGCGGGCGTGCCGAAGCTGCCGAGATCGGCATAAAACGCCTCTGTCGGCGGCAGCAGTTTCAGGCGTTCCGCGCGATAAAAAGCGATATTCCTTTTCACCTCGTCGGGCGGCATATCCATCGCGGCGACCCGCTCGGCATCGACATCCATGCCGGCCAGCACATAGGCTTCGGCAAGGTTGGCGCGCAAGGCGGCGGGGGCGGCCGGCTTGCGATAAACCGGCTCCAGAATCCTGATCGCGTCGCGGTACAGGCCGCTCAAAACATAGGAATGAGCAAGGTTGCTGAGCGCCGCGTAATCGTCGGCTTTGCGGTCGAGGACTTTTTTATACTGCTCGCGCGCGGCGCGGTGGCGGCCCATGTAATCGAGCGCGACGCCGAGCCCGTCGCGCGCCTTGAGATCGCCGGGATTTTCCCCCAGCGCCGCCTCATATTGCGTGCGCGCCTCCGAAGGACGGTTGAGCCGCAGCAGCACGCCGCCGTAAGCGCAGCGGAATTCGCTTATGCCCGGCCGCAACTGCACGAGCGCATGATACTGCCCGGCGGCGCTAACGTAATCCTTATGCGCGACGAAAATCTCGGCGAGCCCCTTACGCGCCATCACGTCGTCGGGATTCTCCTGCAAAGCGCGGCGATAGAACTCGGCCGCGCCCTCCTCGTCGCCCTGCTTCTGCATCTGCATGGCGACCCGCACCATATTGCTGAGCGGCGCATGGAGATCGCGGGTTTGGTCGAGGCTATCGGCGCAACCGGCGGTAAGCAGGGCGGCCAACATCAGCACGCCCACCGCCGGCAGCGCCCTAAAGCCTTGACAAAAAATCCCTTTTCCTATTGCCATGATGGCCTCGCGGATGGCGCCCGAAGGCGGGAACGGAGCGTCCATATTGCCAGAAACCGGCATTTAACCAATTATTATTTTCCGGCCTCTAGGCTCGCCGGGATTCCCCTTCGATTCCAACCATGTCGCCGTCCATGCCGCCGCCAACGTCGCCGATCAATCGCCCGTCGCCTGCCCCCGGCCCGGCCGGCCGGCCGGCCGATAAACAAGCCGATGCGCGCGACGCCGCCCAGCACGCGCAAATCGCGCAGGATTTGCCGCGCTTGATCGAGCGCATGCACAGGCGCTTCCTCGACGTGGTGCGCGGCGAGCTCGACCGCCACGGGGTCGAGGACATCAGCCCGGTGCAGGCGATGATGCTGGCCAATATCGGCGACGAGGAAATCGCGGTGCGCGATTTGATCGAGCGCGGCTATTACCTCGGCTCCAACGCCTCCTACAATCTCAAGCAACTGGTCGATGGCGGCTATGTCGAGCGCCGCGCCGCCGCCCGCGACCGCCGCGCCGCGCGCCTGACGCTTTCGGAAAAAGGCAAAAAGATCCTCGCCGCCATCGCCAAGCTCAACGCCCAGATGGCCGCGCCCTTCCTCGCCGAAGCGGCCGACTTCGCGGCATCCGCCCGCATCCTGCGCAAGCTCGAACGCACATGGTCCGACGCCGTGCGTTTCGAGGCCAATCGCGGCGAGGAAGATATTTAAACGCACAAACGCCTTCGACCATCCTACCCAAACTCAAGCCCAGCCTCTCGGTTTGGCCCTCCCCCCTTGCGGGGGAGGAAGCGAAAACTTGGACTTACGAAGTAAGTCCTTAGTTTTCGCAGGAGAGGGGGTAACCCTTCAAGGTTTCGCACCGGCCCGTAAAATGCGATATGCTCTGAAATTCTTCTCATTTTCCGTTGTTGCTAAAAACCCATGCCCCAACCCGAACGCCACGGCCTCGCCTGGAGCGCCGAGGAAGAAAAGCAACTCTACGACGCGTTCGCCGCCGGCGCACCTTACGAAAAATGCGCGGCGGCGCATCAAAGGACGGCGGGCGGCATCGTCTCCTGCCTCAAAAAACTCGGCGTGCTGGATGAGGACGGCAACATCATAACGCCGCGCCCACCTTTCGCGCCCAGCGGCGCCGCGCAAAAGCGCGCGCTCAGGAAGGAACAAAAGGAAGCCGTCCGCAAGAAATGGGCCGCAAGCGCGTTGACGCCCGAAAACCCCGCCCCGGAACTCAACGACAAATTCCGCGAAGCCCTGCGCCTGATGGAAGACACGGACAAAAACATCTTCATCACCGGCAAGGCCGGCACCGGCAAATCGACTTTGCTTTCCTGGTTCTGCCGCGTAAGCCGCAAGGCCCCGGTCATCCTCGCGCCGACCGGGGTCGCCGCCCTCAACGTCAAGGGCCAGACCATCCATAATTTTTTCAATTTCTACGTCGATGTCACGCCGGAAAAAATCCGCCGCAAGAAAAACAAGCCGCGCAACGCCAAGCTTTATCAAAAGCTGCGCTGCCTCGTGATCGACGAAATCTCGATGGTGCGGGCCGATCTGATGGATTGCATCGACGCTTTTTTGCGCCGCTATGGCCCCGATCCCGCGCGCGAATTCGGCGGCGTGCAGATGATCCTGATCGGCGATCTTTATCAATTGCCGCCGGTCGTTACGTCCGCCGAGCGCGAATTATTTTCCTCGCACTATGACTCGCCTTATTTCTTCAGCGCGCACGCGCTTAAAAACCACGCGCTGGCACAGATCGAGCTGGAAAAAATCTACCGCCAGAAAGACCGCGAATTCGTCGCGCTGCTCAACAAAATCCGCAACAATTCGGCGGACGAAAACGACCTCGCCCATCTCAATTCGCGCCTCGGCACAAGCCCCCTGCCCGCGCCGGCCGCACAAAAAGGCTTTTCCATCACCCTCACCACCACCAACGCGCTGGCTGATCAGGTCAACGAAACGCATCTCGCCGCGCTCAAGGGCGAAATGCATGTTTCCGAAGCCGGGATCGAGGGCGATTTCGGCCGCGAATATTATCCGACCGCCGTCGAATTGCGCTACAAGGCCGGCGCGCAGATCATGATGCTCAATAACGATTCCGAAAAACGCTGGGTCAACGGCAGCCTCGGCGCCATCGAAAGCATCGAGGAAGACGAAGACGGCAAGCACTATCTCGCCGTCCGCCTCGAAGGACGAACCGGCACGGTCGAAGTTTATCGCCACGATTGGGAAGTCTATCGCTTCGGCGTCGAGGGCAACGAAATCGTCTCCGAGCCCGTGGGCCGCTTCACGCAATACCCCTTCCGCCTCGCCTGGGCGGTCACCATCCACAAAAGCCAGGGCAAAACCTTCCCGCGCGTGACCATCGATGTCGGGCGCGGGGCCTTCGCAGCCGGGCAAATGTATGTCGCCCTCAGCCGCTGCATTTCGTTCGAGGGCGTGACGCTCAAAACCCCGATCCGCGCGCGCGACATCCAGACCGATCCGCGCATTTTCGAATTTCTCGGCGCGGCCACGGACCGGATCACCGTCGCAAGTAACGATGAAGCCGGGATCGAAACCGGGATCGAAACCGGCATGCCGCTCGGCGAAAAAATTGCCCTCATCCGCCGCGCCATCGCCGAAAACTTCGCCCTCGACATCGAGTACCTGAAAGCCGACGACACCCGGACGCAGCGCAAAGTCACGCCGCTTTCGGTCGGCCGCGCCACCTATCAGGGCAAGCACTATGACGGCATGAAAGCCCACTGCGCCTTGCGCGACGAAACCCGCATGTTCCGCGTCGAGCGGATTTTGCGGATGGGACGGGCGCAGTAGCGGCTACATGCACCATCCATTTACCTCGCCGTTTGTCCGGTATGCAGCTTTCAAAAGCCCGGTTTTTTCGCAGGCACG
>DATKSH010000310.1:0-2919 GCA_035531735.1 Alphaproteobacteria bacterium | reverse complement strand
CCGCTGGTTGAAGGCCTGCCACACTTGCGCCATGGGAACGATGTTGCCGTGCTTGGCGAAATAAGCGGCGCGCTCGTCGGGGTTCATGTAAAGGAGCCGGTCGGCCTCGGCATAGTGCGATTCGGTATAAATCTGCCCGGCCGCCTTTAGGACGTTCCAGCACAGAAGCCGCCATTCCTCGGCGGTCGAACCGGCGGGAGCTAATGCGCGCGTGACTTGGTCGGCGGTGCGCACCAGGCGTTCCGCCACTTCCGCCAGCAACGCATGCTCGGCGCGCCCGAACGAATACTGCGCCACCGCGCCGACCACCGGCACCAGCGTCTCCAGCATCTTGGCGCGGAAGGTGGCGACGGTGTTGGGCAAGGATTCGCTGCCGGCCGGCAGCATGGGTTTGAACTTGTCCTGCAAGGCGCCGACCAGCCCGGCGAGGCGCTTGGCCTCTTCGTCCGGCAACGGATTGCCGGTGGCGCGGAAATTGGAGGCGACGATCTGGCTGGCGCCGCCGGCAAGGGCCCAGCGCACCCACGCATCGACCTTGTCCTCGTCGGCGCCAACCTGCGCAGCGATTTCGCGGCTGAGGGTAACGGTGCTGTCGACCAACGGGCCGAATTTCTCGACCCGCGTTTCGAGCGGCGGCGTCTCCTGCCACGGCGCGCTTTCGGCCAGCGCCTGCAACAGCGGCATACCGACCTGCCGGAACGCGGTCAAAAGCGTCTGCATGCGCGCCGCGTTGGGGGCGTTGGGATTTTGCGTCGAGCCGTCGGCCATTGAGAACTGTCCCTTGTTTTCCGTGTTTTCTGTTTTCGTCGGCCCCGCCGCGAGGCCGCAGCCGCGCTCATGCCGGGACCAAGCGTCACGCCGCCACTATACCCGATTATCCTTAAGACAAAACGAGGCCATGCAAGCGTAAAAAGCCCGCTTTTTCAAGCAGCCACGGTGCCACGGCAATGGTTAAAATCTGGCGAATGGCCGGGAAGGAAGGTTTTTTGAGCCCCTCATGCTCTTATCGTGCTTATTGGCCGCTGACGGGGCGGCTGAGCGCACTCGCACCCCCGAGATTCTGGTCACGCATCTGCGACAGGGTCTGAATTGCCGTCAGCAACTGCTCTTTCTCCTGATTGAGCTGTCCTTGAAACTGGTTGCGCTGCGCCTGGCAATCGTTGTCGCTGTAATGCGACAGCTGGGTGTCGCTACCCATGGAGCCCGGCACTACGGTTTGCATGAAGCTCTTGCTCGAGCAACTGTCGGCGCGGATCTTGTCGGCCATCGCCATGCTGAGCCCGTCCTTGTCGCAATTCTTAAGATAGGGATTATCGGTGATGCCGAAGCCGGGCATTACGCTGCCGCCGAGACTTCCGGGATTGGCGTTAGCGCTGCTGCAGGCCGGCATCGTCGGGCCGCCGGGAATGGTCGGGTTGTTGTTGCCGGCGTTGGGACAATTACGCAAGGTGTTGCATACCGCGACTTGGTCGTCGTGGCAGGTTTGCGGCATGCCGACGGCGGTGAAGTTGGCCGCCGCATCCGATGGACAAGCGGTGCGGTACCAGAGCGCATGCAGGCATTCGGCGCGCGGCCCTTCGCTCTGCGCGGTTACATTGCGATCGGCCATGATGGTGTTAATTTGGGATACCGTCGGCTGGCCGCTGTCGGTGGTATAAGGCGGCGTTGCCTGGGTCGATGTCGGCAAATGTTGGCAATATTCCCAGGCGGCAATGAAATCCTTGGCCACCGGCATGCCATCGGTCGAATCGCTTAGATTATCGTTGAGCGAGCCGCTGCCTTGCACCTTGGCGTTGGGCGGCGCGGCGGCGAAATAAAGATCCTGGTCGGGACCGACCGCGACCGCCGACGGCACCGGATATTGAAAATGATTCCCTCCGATCAGGCTGCTTAGCAATTCGTCGGCATCGGCATATTTCGGATCGGGCGTACAGCCCAATTGCTTGGGGATGTTGCCATATTCGCCGGGCGTGAAGAAGCCGAGCATGCACAAATCCTTGAACTGCTGGCTCACCTCGACCGGCCCGGCACCGGCGCCGACACCCTTATTGCCGAGCACTTGCTGGACTTCGGACTGCTGCCCCATCGCCGCCAGGTCGTTGCCGGCCAAATCGCGCGCCATGCCATAGGCATTGGTCGAACAGGCGAGGTTTTCCGGCGAAACCGACGCCTGCGCCGCCATCATGCCGGCGTAGTTGATCTGGCTGTTGTAGCGCGCGTTGTCCATAATCCCTTGCGCGGCGTTATAGGTGCCGGTGGTCTGCACCTGCGCGTTGGCCGTGATGATGCCGCCCAAAGTCGAAAAGGCCGGCTGGATGAAATTCCACACGCTATTGATGACCGTGAAAATTTGGGTAAGCCACCCGATGCTCTTGATCTCGTCGCCAAGCTGGGTGAGCCAACTCGCGCTTTGGGTCGATTCCGTCGCCACGTTGCCGCAGCATTGCGCCATGGCCGGCGATGGCGGGGCCGCAAAACCCAGCACAAGGATTAAAAAAGCCGCAGCCGCAAGCGGCTTCCTCAAGCGAATAGCGTTATGCCTGCGGAACAAAAACCCGTTCATTGGCCCGGCCCCATCGATTGCCCCGGCTGCATGCCGTAATAACTGAAGGCGCCCGGCGGAATCGGCGACATGCCGGAGGTAGTGCCGACGCCGAGCAGTGAGATGCTGTTGCAGGTCGCGTTCTTGAGGCCGAGATTGATGCCGCCGAGCGACGGCATGCTGGGCATCGGTACGCAAAGGAGATTGCCAAGACTCGAAAAGTATTGGGTAACCTGGCTAATTACCTGCATGACGGTGGAGCAAGCCTGGTTGAGCAACGACGTGATAAGGCTCGTAATCAGGGAGCGCACGATCCCCAGCGGATCGGCAATGGTGCCGATCGACTGGAACGCGTCCATCAGCGATTGCAGGCAATA
>DATKSH010000309.1:0-6351 GCA_035531735.1 Alphaproteobacteria bacterium | reverse complement strand
CGCCCAATGCCGGCGTGGCGCAGGCCGGTGCGGCGGCACCCGGTGCGGCGCAGGGCGAATATTATCCCATTTTGCCTTATGGCGCCGGCGACGATGTGGCGCCGGAGCTGTTGCCGATCGCCACGAGCCGGCCGCTTGACGGGCACTATCAAGGCATTACCCGCGCGGTGGTCGCGATCCACGACTTGGCGCGCGACGCCAACAAGATCGCCGCGACGCTGGCGACCCTTGCCGGCGCGGCCAACGATCATACGCTTATCATCGCGCCACAATTCCCGCTGGTCTCCGACATCAACCAGTATGCCGCGCAATTGCCGGATCAAGGTGCCAACGTGGCGCGCTGGCCCTTGACCTCGGCCGATGGCGGCTGGGACAGCGGCGGCCAATCGATGGCGTTGCCGCCGCGCGGCGGCATCAGTTCCTTTGCCGCGCTCGATGAAATGCTTCTGTTTTTTGGCGACAAGAATTTGTTTCCCGATTTGAAGGACGTCGTGGTCGCCGGCCACGGCGCCGGGGCGGATTTCGTCTTGCGCTACGCCGCGCTCGGCAAGGCGCCCGATCTCTTGGCGCAAAACGGATTGCCGGTGCGCTTCGTTGCCGCCAATCCTTCGTCCTATCTTTATTTTACGCCGCTGCGCCCCCTGATTGGCAAGCTCGGCTTCACCACGCCCGAGGCAAAGAAATGCCCCGGTTACGACGCTTATAAGTACGGACTTAACGGCCTCGATGCTTACGGCGCGCGGGTGGGGGCCAATGCCATCCGTTTGCGCTATCCCTCGCGCCATGTGATCTATCTTGCCGGCGCGAAAGTGGCGGGCGACGACCGTTTTCCCGACACCAGTTGCGCCGCCTTGCTCGAAGGTCCGGATCGGCTGGCGCGGGCGATGGAATACGATCTTTATCTGCGCACCATTTTCGGCGATAGCGTGAGCGCCGATCATCGGTTCCATAGCGTTGCCGATGCCGGCTATGACGCCGAAGCGATGTTCGGTTCGGCCTGCGGGATCAGCGCCTTGTTCGGCGGCGGCGCTTGCGCCGCGACAAATTAATTCGGGACAAATTAATTCGGTGACAGTTTACTTATTTCAGGCGAAGCCGTGTTTGTGGATAAATTCATCAATGAAATAAGTAAACTGTCACCGAATTAATTTCTCAGGAAATTTGTAATAAGGCCTATCTGGGTCGTGTCGATCAGCGCCGGCGCATGGCCGATATTGGAAAATTCGACCAGATGCGCGCCGGGGCCGCGCCGGGTCATTTCCTCGGCGACCTCGTGGGAGAGAACGTCCGATTGCATGCCGCGCAACAGGAGAACCGGGCATTGGATGCGGTCATAGACCGCCCATAGATCGACATCCTGCGTCAGGGCGAGGAAATTCTTGGCAATCGCCGGGTCGTGGGCCAGCGTCAGCTTGCCGTTCGGCAATTGGCGGATGCCGCAGCCGACGATGTGGCGCCAATCGGCGTCCTCGGCAATGCCGAAGGGCGCATAAATCTGGCGCATGTAACGCTCGGCCGCGGCGGCGTCGGGAAATTCCGGCATCAGGCCGACGTAAGAGCCGATGCGCTGCAGGGCGGCGAGGGGAATGAAAGGCCCGACATCGTTGAGCACCAGCTTGCGGATCGGCGTGTTCGGATCGGCCGCCAAGATCATGCCGATCAAGCCGCCCATCGAGGTGCCGACCCAGTCGACCTGTGCCGCGCCCGCGCGGGCGATGAGCGCCGTCATATCGGCAAGGTATTGCGGATAGCCGTAAAACGCGGGATCGGCGAGCCAGTCGCTTTGCCCGCGCCCGGCCATGTCGGGACAGAAAACCGGCCGCTCCTTGGAAAGCGCTTCGGCTAGCCGGTCGAAATCGCGCCCGTTGCGCGTGAGGCCGTGCGCGCAGACGGCCGGCGGATTGGCCGTCGCTTGGCCCCATTCGGTATAGGCGATTTTGTGAAAGCCGAGAGGGCTGTGGCCGAGGAGGGAACGTTGGTGCATGGGGGCGAGGTGGCGATTCTGTCAAATTCCCTTTTGTCGCAGGATGGGCCAAGTTGCAAGCGGGCGTTTCTTTGCTAAGATTGCGCGCGCGTTGATCTTGCTCCACATACGTATGGTCATTTCCCAAACCGCTTCCACTCCGTCCCGTGATGCCGATCCGCAGGCGGAGGCGCGTGCCTTGGCGGCAAAATTATCCGGCAAGCATCTGATCGACGGAAAGTTGACGTCGCCGCGTTCCGGCAAGGTGTTCAAAGTTCTTAATCCGGCGACCGGCGATTATGTTGCCGAAGCGGCGGCGGGCGATGCCGCCGATGTCGATATGGCCGTCACGGCCGCCGCGCGGGCGCAGAAGGAATGGGCCAAAAAGCCGGCACGCGAACGCGGCAAGCTGGTTTACGAGGTTGGACGCGTGCTGCGCGACCATGCCGGCGAACTGGCGCACCTGATGACATTGGAAACCGGCAAGGCGCTGCGCACCGAATGCAGGATCGAGGCCGCCGTCACGTCCGACATCTGGGAATTTTTCGGCGGGCTTGGTTCCGAATTGAAGGGCGAAACTATTCCGTTCCGGCCCGGCATGCTGGCCTTCACGCGGCGCGAGCCGATCGGCGTGGTCGCCGCGATCATTCCGTGGAATGTCCCCTTGATGCTGATGGCGCTCAAAGTGTGCCCGGCTTTGGTCGCCGGCAACGCGGTGGTGGTCAAATCGGCCGAGGAAGCGCCTTTGGCCGTGCTTCGTATATGCGAATTGGCGCAAGCGGTTTTGCCGCCCGGCGTTTTCAATATGCTCTCCGGCTATGGGCCCGATTGCGGCGCGCCTTTGGTGCAGCATGCGCAAATCGGCAAGGTCAGTTTCACGGGTTCCGTGGAGACCGGCAAATTGATCGCCCATATGGCGGCGGAAAAATTGATCCCGGCCACGCTGGAACTGGGCGGCAAAAGCCCGATGGTGATTTTAGAGGATGCCGATCTCGACCGCGCGGTCGCGGGCGCGGTGATCGGCGTGCGTTTCACGCGGCAGGGGCAAAGCTGCACCTGCGCCTCGCGCATTTTCGTGCATCACTCGCTGCACGACGAATTCGTCGCGCGCCTTAAGGCCAAAGTCGATGCGATGAAAATCGGCGATCCGTTCGATGAGGCGACCGACATCGGCAGCGTCATCTCGCCGGCGCAATTCGAGAAGGTGAAGTCCTATATCGCGCTCGGCGAAAAAATGCCGGGCGCGGTCGCGCATCGCTGCGGGCAAATGACGAAAGATGCGCGCTTGGCCAAGGGATTGTTTTTGCAGCCGGCGATTTTCACCGGCTTGACCAACGACAGCCGCGTGGCGCGCGAGGAAATTTTCGGCCCGGTCACGGCGGTGATGCCGTTCGACGATTACGACGAGGCGATCCGCTTGGCCAACGATACCTCCTACGGCCTTGCCGCCACTATCTGGACGCGCGACCTTTCGAAAGCCTTGCAGGCGACCGAGCGGTTGCAGGCCGGCTTCGTTCAGGTCAACCAGAACATCGTGGTGCAGGCCAATTTGTCCTATGGCGGGATCAAGAATTCGGGTATCGGCAAGGAAGCGTCGCTTGAGTCGATGTGTGAGCATTACACGCTGAAGAAGACGGTAATCGTTAATGTGGGGTAAGCGGCCAATGCCTACGATGTTCCACGAGAACTTTCCCTTTGCGTCATGCCCGCGCTCGGCGCGGGCATCCACGTTTTTAAGGCGTGGATGGCCGGGACAAGCCCGGCCATGACGAAAATTGTTAGATCGGGAGGATAATTTTAATGCCCATACGCATTAAGCGCATCCTGAAATATGCCGCAGGGGTGATGGCGGCGGCGGCGGTGCTGACGGCCGGCTATGGCGCGTGGCTGTTCGTGCGGTCGATGCCGGATTATGAGGGGCATGTGGCGATGGCGGGGCTTTCGGCGCCGGTCGAAGTGTTCCGCGACAAGCACGGCGTGCCGGAGATTTTCGCCGCCAATCTCGACGACGCGGCGCGCGCGCTCGGCTATATCCACGCCAGCGAGCGTTTGTTCCAGATGGAAATCCAGCGTCGCGCCGGGCAGGGGCGATTGTCGGAAATTCTCGGCCCTTCGATGCTGGGGGTCGATACATTCACTCGCACCATGGGTTTTTATCGCCTTGCCGAGGGCGCTTACGACGCGCTGTCGCCCGAGGCGCAAAAATTGCTGACGGCTTATGCCGCCGGCGTCAATGACTGGCTGGCCACGCATAAAAACCGCTTGCCGCCGCAATTCGTGTTGCTCGGTTTCAAGCCGGAAGCGTGGAAACCGGCGGATTCCCTGGTGTGGGCCAAATTGATGGCCTTCCAGTTGAGCAATAACGAAAAGCTCGAGGTCTTGCGCGCGCGGTTGGCGCGCACATTGTCGCCGGCCGAGATGAATGTGCTGTTCCCGATGACGAGCGGAAAAAATACCCCCGTCACGCTTGTGCCGCAGGCGATCAAAACCGGCGCTATTCTGCCGGCCGACCCGATCACCGAGGCCGAGAACATGCTCGAAGCCTTGACCGGTCTCGGCCACGGCGCGTCCAACGAATGGGTGATCGCAGGATCGCGCACCACTACCGGCAAGCCGATCCTCGCCAACGATCCGCATCTGGGGCTGGAGGCGCCGATCCTTTGGTATCTCGCGCGCATCAAGGTGCCGGGGCTCGATCTCAAAGGCGCCACGGTGCCGGGTTTGCCGGTCGTTTTGCTCGGCCAGAACGGGCATATCGCTTGGGGCCTGACGACCACCGGTAGCGACGTCGAGGATTTGTTCCGTGAAACCGTCGATGCCAAGAATCCCGGCGATTACTTGACGCCGAAGGGACCCAAGCCGTTCGATACCCGCACCGAGGTTATTCGCGTCAAAGGCGCGCCGGACGTGACGTTGAATGTGCGCACGACGCGGCATGGGCCGGTTTTGTCGGACATCGATCCGGAACTGGCGGCGCTCGCCGGCAAGGGCAAGGTGATGGCGCTGGCCTTCACCGCGCTTTTGCCCGGCGACCGCACGCCGGAAGCCTTGTTCCGCATCGACCGCGCCACCGATTGGCCGGAATTTCTCGATGCCTTGAAGCTGTTCCGCGCGCCGCCGCAGAATTTCGTTTATGCCGACCGCGCGGGCCATATCGGCTTCATCGCCGCCGGCTGGGTGCCGATTCGGAAGGAAGGCAACGGCTTGGTGCCGGTGGCGGGTGCATCGGGCGCTTACGATTGGACCGGCATGGTGCCGTTCAAGGGCGCGCCGCAGCTTTACGACCCGGCGGCCGGCTTTATCTTCAACACCAACAACGACGTGGCGCCGCCTTCTTATCCCTATTTCCTCGGCGTCGATTGGGAGGAGCCTTATCGCGCGCGGCGCTTGCGGGAATTCCTCGGCAGCCCCGTGCTGCAAAGCCTCGAAAGTTCCGCCGCGATGCAGGCCGACCATGTGTCGCTGGCGGCGCGCGATTTGCTGCCGTACCTGTTGCGGATCAAGCCGATCGATGCCGATGACGCGGCGGCGCTGAAATTGCTGAAAAACTGGCATGGACTGATGGACAAGGATTTGCCGCAGCCCCTGATTTTCACCGCGTGGCTGTTGCAGATGCATCGGTTGTTGCTGGCCGATAAAACCGGCGATTCCTTGACGGCGCTGGGGCCGTTCGATGCCAGCGCGATTACGCGCATCATGGCGGGCGATCCCGGCTGGTGCGCGGCGGCGAGCAGATTGAAAAACCAGGCCGCCTCGCCGTGCGAAGAGCTAGCGGCGCGGGCATTGCATCGCGCGCTTCAGGATTTGCGCGCGCGCTATGGCGCAGCGATGGATTTGTGGCAATGGGGCGAGGCGCAGGTTACGCGCATGGATAACGCTTTCTATAAGCATATTCCGGGCTTGGCCGGCATCGCCGATCTGCGCATCCCCTCAAGCGGCAGCTTCTATACGCTCGACCGTGGCGGCAGTTCGGTCATCGATCCCAAGCATCCCTTTGCCCGCACCCATGGCGGCGGCTTTCGCGGGATTTACGATCTCGCCGACCCGGCCAAATCGCGCTTCATGATCGCGACCGGCGAATCGGGGCATATTTTTTCAAGGCATTACGCCGATCTGCTCAAGCCGTGGAACGCGGTCAAGTCCTTCACCCTTGCCGGCAGCGCGGCGCAGTTGAAGGCCGCAGGCTTGCCGGAGATGGTGTTCGAGGCGGGAAAGTAACCCCGCATCCTTCAAAATATTTTGCGTCCCTGCCGCACCCCCTGGCTGGTGACGGCGTGGTAGGCGACCATGAAAATGAAAATCGCGATGGCGTAGAGCGGATGCACGAGGCCGCCGAGAATGGCCGCCAGCGCGTAAGACGCCACGCCGACCACCGGGCGGATGACCTG
>DATKSH010000308.1:0-3287 GCA_035531735.1 Alphaproteobacteria bacterium | reverse complement strand
ACCGCCGGCGCTATGGCCTGACGGTCGCCGGCCTCAAAGGCGCCAAGGGCGAAAGGCTGGCCGGTCCCTACAAGCTGTCCTTCACGGTGCCCGACCGGCCGCCGTCGCTGGCCTTCGTCGGCGATCCCGGCCAAGGCGGCCTGATGCGTTACCAAAACGCCGACCCGGTCCTGCGCGCGGTCGGCATCGCGCGCGTGCATATCCAGCTTTACCGCGTCGAGGACCCGGCCGCCATGGCCGAAGCCTATCGCCAACGCCTGCAAGCCTCGCTGGCGCCGTCCGAAAGCCTGGCCTTCGCCCGCACGCATGGAAAACTGATGTGGCAGGGCGAGATGGCGCTCGGCGAGAAAAATGCCGATCCCAATCGCACGGCCGAGCAAAGCGTGCCGCTGCGCGCGGCGGCCGGCGCGCTCAAGCCCGGCCTTTACCTCGTCGCCGCCGAAACGCCGGCGCCGGAAAAAACCGCCAAGGCAAAAACCGCCGGCCGTTTACCGCCGCTGGCGGCGCAATGGTTCCTCCGTTCCGATTTGCGCCTCGCGGCACTGCCGGCACAAGGCGGCTTCACCGCCGAAACCGAGAATGCGGCCGGCACCAAAGTGTTGAAAGACGTCCATCTCGCGCTCAGCGACCGCGACCGCCATATCCTGTCCGAAAGCCAGAGCGACAAGGACGGCATCGGTTTCCTGCCGCTGGCGAAGGACAAGCAAGCGGTGCTGCTGGCGGCCGCCGACACGCAAGGCGATGTCGATTTCGTCGATCTCACGGCCGCGCCGGCCGTCCCTTTCACCCTGCCGGCGCTCGAAGCAACCGTGACCGAGGACCGGGTTTCCTACGCGCCGGGCGCGATGGCGCATCTCCGGCTGGAAGCAAGGGACATCCATGGCGCGGCGCAAGGCCTCAAAGGCAGTACGCTTGAATTATTGCGCCCCGGCGGCGGCTTTTATGCCGAGGTGAAGGTGCCCGATCTCGACGCCGGCCTCGCTTATGCCGCTTTTCCCGCGCCACCCATCGAAGGGTTGTGGCAGCTTGTCTGGCAAGGCAAGGATCAAGGCGAAATCGCCAAAACGACTTTGCGCGTTAGCGCCAACCCGGCCGCGCCGCGCATCGACCTTGCCGCCGACCGCGCGCAACTCGGCCCCGGCGGGCAACTCAACCTCACCGTCACCAGCCTCGGCGCGGACCATAAACCCGCGCCCTACATCGCCGGCCACATCCTTTTGCATTGGGACCAGCCGACCGCCCTTCCCGGCTGGCCCGGCTATATTTTCGGGACCGGCACCGGCAGCGACGAAGCGCCTTTGCCCATCGCCGCCTTTTTGACCGGCGCCGACGGCACCGCGCATGTGCGCCTTGCCATCGCCGCCGCGCCGGCCGATGACGCCGCCTTGCAGAGCGCGGTACTCACCGCGCAAGGCGATCCCGCGATGGGCGCGCTCGATTCCGCGCCGCTCGCGCTGCCGCTCCGGGCGCAAACCGGCGTGGTGGGGCTCAAGCCGCTGGCGCCGGACGGCAAATTCGCCGAGAACAGCCTCGCGCGTTTCGACGTGATCGCGCTCGACGGCGACGGCAATCGCCAAGACCTCGCCGGGCTCTCTTACCAAGTCTATGAGGAAGGCCGCCGCTACAGCTGGTACCAGGCCGACGGCCATTGGCAATATAAGCCCCTGCCGCAACGGCAAAGAATTGCCGGCGGTGTCTTTGCGATTCCCCTGCAAGGCACGGTCATCGGCTGGCCGGTCACGGCCGGCGCCTATACGCTCGACATCACCGATGCCGACGGCAAGCTGTTGGCCCGCGCGACGGCCGAGGCCGGCTGGAACCTTGCCAAGCCGGAACACGCGCCGGCCGCGCCGCTTACGCCCAAGCCATCCGCGCCGTTCGCCATGCCGGGTGCTGCGGAAAAAATTTCCTTCCGGCTCGATCATGCTTCCATCGTCAGCGCGGTGATCGCCGACGACCGTATCCGCAAAGTCATTCACGCAGCCCTGCCGGCCGGCGCCAATTCCATCGCCTTCACGCCCGGGGAAACATGGGGCAACCGCATCGCCATCACCCTCGACGCGCATAACGGCGCCAGCCGCGCCGAAGGCCGCTTCGAGATGCCGGTGCATCACAATCTCAAGCAATTGAAAATATCCGCATCGCCGCCGGCCGCGATAACGCCCGGCGAAAACCTGTCCTTGCCGGTCGCCATTGCCGGCGCCGAAGCCGGCCAGCCGACGTACCTAAGCGCGCTGGCGATTCCCTTGCCGGCCGAAAAAAACCAAACGCCCGAAAGCATCGCGGTCAAAAGCGTCACCGTCGCCGACGGCAAGGCCATACTGCACATGACGGCGCCGGATTTTTCCGGCGCTTTACGCCTCGACATCATGGCGGTCAACCGCGACCAGCAAGGAAGCACGGACGTCACGATCCCGGTGCGGCCCGCTTTCGCTGCCACGCTCGCGCCGCCGCCGATCCTGCGCAAAGGGGATCGCGCCGCGCTTGCCCTTGCGCTCGCCAATCACGCCGCACCCGCCGGCGTTTTTCATTACGCCCTGATCCCGGCCAAGGGCCTCGCCCTCATCGGCCGCGTCAAGGGCGCGGAAAGCCTCGCCTTGAAGCGCACGGCAAAAATCGCGCTCGATCTCGAGGCGCGCGGCGAAGGCGCGCAGGAATTGCGCCTCGACATCAAGGGGCCGCATAATTTTGGCATGGCGCGCGGCTGGGCGGTCGCGGTCTGCGATCCCGGCCGCATCCTCAAAGCCGGCGATGCGCAAAGCATCGCCCCCGGCCAGGGCTGGTCGCTGCCGCAAACGAAATACGGCAAGCGCGCCGCGCCTTACAGCCTCTTGCTCGTCAGCGCCGCACCGCTGCCGGGCCTGCCGGGCCTGTTGCCGCAATTGCTGGCCGGCGCGCCCGTCACGACCGCCGAGATCGCCGCATGGCTCGAGGCCGCGCGTGCCTGGCGCGACGTCATTGATGAGGCCGGCCTCGCGCCGGGCGCGGCGCTCGACGCCCGCCGCGCCGCAACGCTGATGCGCCTCCTGCAAAGGCAAAACAAGGACGGCGCGTTCCCGGCACTTTCCGGCGGCGCGGACGACATGGACGCGACCGCATCGGCGCTCGTGGCCCTCGCCGCCGCCGACCAGCCGCTGACGCGCCCCTCGGCGGCGCGGGCCGAGGATTGGTTGCAAGGGCAATTGCAAAATAGCTGGTTCAATGAAGCGCAACGGCCGGCGCGCGCGGCAGCGTTCGCGGCGCTGGCGGCGGCGGGGCATCAAAATCTCGCCACCCTGCGCTATTTC
>DATKSH010000307.1:0-2665 GCA_035531735.1 Alphaproteobacteria bacterium | reverse complement strand
AGGCTGACGACTTCCTCCGCCTCCCCTGCCCGCATCAAGCCGGTATCGACGAAGATGCAGGTCAGTTGGTCGCCGATGGCTTCATGGATAAGCACGGCGGCGACGGCGCTATCGACACCGCCCGACAAGCCGCAAATCACCTTGCCTTTGCCGACCTGTTTACGAATTTTCTCGATCTCGGACGCGCGGAACGCCTTCATGCTCCAGTCGTTGCCGCAGCCGCAGATTTTATGGACGAAACTGGCCAGCAGTTTCGCGCCGTCCGGCGTATGGACGACTTCAGGATGGAACATGGTGCCGTAATAGCGGCGCTTCTCGTCGGCGATGAAGGCAAAGGGCGCGCCTTCGCTGGTCGCGGTGACCTTGAATCCGGGTGGTAACCCAGTCACGCGGTCGCCGTGGCTCATCCACACTTGCGGGTGCGCGCCTTGCGTCCATATCCCTTTATAGATTTCGCTTTCGTCTTTTATGTCGAGCAACGCCTTGCCGAATTCGCGCGCGTGGCCGCCCTCGACCTTGCCGCCCAACTGTACGCACATGGTTTGCTGGCCATAGCAGATCGCCAGCACCGGCACGCCGAGATCGAACACCGCTTGCGGCGCGCGCGGGCTGCCGGCGTCAAGCGTCGAGGCCGGCCCGCCGGAGAGGATGATGCCTTTGGGCTGGAACGCCCTTACCTGCTCGTCCGCGCGGTTAAAGGGATGAATCTCGCAATAAACCCCGGCCTCGCGCACGCGCCTTGCGATAAGCTGCGTGACTTGCGAGCCGAAATCGAGGATGAGGATTTTGTCCATAAGGTTTTCGTGCTAGTTAAAAAGCCTCGTTTCCGGATGCGGGCATGACGGAATTGGTAGACGTACAGGACTTAAAATCCTGAGCCAGCAATGGCGTGGCGGTTCAAGTCCGCCTGCCCGCACCAGTGAGCGCGACCTTAGCAGCAAAAGCGGTTCGAAAAAGCCCTCTTTGTTGAAATTCAGCCGTTGCGCACGTAAAATGAAGCCGCTAGAACAGCGGCCTATTCCCCGGTAGCTCAGTTGGTAGAGCAGGTGACTGTTAATCACCGGGTCGGCGGTTCGAGCCCGTCCCGGGGAGCCAGTTTAGAGTCTATCGGCTGGATTTTATGCGCCGGCTTCTTCGTCTTTGCCGAGCGGCCTGATGTTGGCGCGAAGAATGGCGGCGAGTTTCGAGGTATCACCGTGCTTAAACGACGCGATGCTGGCCCCGACCATCTCGTCCTGATCGGTGTTTTTCCATTCGATGTAATAGCCGTTCCTGTAGGCGAGATGGCTTATGAACTCGCGCTGCGCGCGACCATTGCCCTCTCGGAAAGGATGCAGGGCGTTGATCTCGCCGAAATAATAAGCGGCGCGGGCGCAAAAATCGGCTGTCGATAATCCGGCGAGATATTTTTCCTGCGCCAGTTTGTCGAATATCGCCTTGGCCGCCGTTTCGATATGAACGTGATGCGCGAAAAAGTTGTCGCCCTTGGCGATGTCGATGTCGCGGCATTGCCCGGCCCATTCGTACAAATCCTTGAAGATAGTGCGATGAATGGCCTTCAAGTGGTCAAGGTCGAAATTGCCTTCGAGAGGATTTTGCGCCAATTCATAGGAACGAATGCCGGCGAAGGTGGCCTCGGCTTTCTCAAGCTCGGCTTCCGTCGCGATTCCCAGAAGATTTTTGAGAACGCCGGTTTTGGGGTCGGTATAATGGTCGTTATTGGCGTACTTCGTCATGGGCGAAGCGGGCATGGGCGGCGCGCAGCGCGTCCGCGGCCGTCATCTCGCCGCGCGCCATGCGCTGCAAATCGCGGGCGGCTTCCGGCGGCACAACCAGCCCTTCCAGCCTTTGCTGGGCGACGGCGTGTTCGACCGCGCGCTGATTTCTTTGAATTTCAATATCCGTCATGGCCCGTTCCCATCTTGCAGAAGCATTATATCATAAAAGGCCGTTCAACGAAGCAAAAAAGCCGACACAGAAAAGCCGGGTGCGCCCGGCTTTTTGCCTTGGTGTCACCACCGGGCTTTAGCCCGCATGCGTATGGTGCGACCATACGCGCAACTTGCGCGCAGCTTTTGGCCGAACCCGGTTTATCCGGCTCGTGGTCGCACCAGATGGCGCGTCCGCGCCTTTTTCAGGAGCGCGAGCAGGAAGAGAGAGCGTTTAAACAGTCCCTGCCCTTGCCGCTAGCGAGGAGATGCGTGGCACCGGGGCGGGTTGCGCGACCGCCAAGAGTCGGCGCAGCCCGCCTCGGTGCTTTTCAAAAGCTATACGCAAGTTGAGATTTATGTAGGACATTTGTCCCACATAAATCTTGCGGCAATGCAAGTTACTGATTAACGATCATCATTAACCATTAAAACGATGCGTTGGAATAGTGAATTAATTTCGCAAAATTATGCTATAGAGAAGCGATAACAACGCACGAGATCGGAAAATGAGTTTTTTATCTAGGACAAACGGATTTAGGTTTCATAAAGCCGCCAATCTCACTCCTCGGCAGCGCTATATTAATTTGGACGGCTCACTTTATGGATCGCGCCATGTGTTGCGAGTTTTAACGATGCCTAGTGTAAAAATGGGCGCATTAATCAGTGTTTTTCTCGCAGCAGGCGCGGCTCTAGTGTCGTCGGAATCCAAGAGAAGAGGGATATTTGTAGAGAAT
>DATKSH010000306.1:0-2554 GCA_035531735.1 Alphaproteobacteria bacterium | reverse complement strand
GGAATCGGTCGATGCCTTGTTCGACAACGGCCGCCGTGGCCGCGTCATCACCGGCGCCAACAAGCGCCCCTTGAAATCCCTCAGCGACATGCTGAAGGGTAAGCAGGGCCGCTTCCGCCAGAACCTGCTCGGCAAACGCGTCGATTATTCGGGCCGTTCGGTCATCGTTGTCGGCCCGGAACTCAAGCTGCATCAATGCGGCTTACCGAAGAAGATGGCGCTCGAACTCTTCAAGCCCTTCATCTACGCGCGCCTCGAAATGTACGGCATGGCCTCCACCATCAAGGCCGCCAAGCGCATGGTCGAAAAGGAACGTCCCGAAGTGTGGGATATTCTCGAAGAAGTGATCCGCGAGCATCCGGTTCTTTTGAACCGCGCACCGACCCTGCATCGCCTCGGCATCCAGGCATTCGAGCCGGTGTTGATCGAAGGCAAGGCGATCCAGCTTCATCCGCTGGTTTGCACCGCCTTCAACGCCGATTTCGACGGCGACCAGATGGCCGTCCATGTGCCGCTGTCGCTGGAGGCGCAATTGGAAGCGCGCGTCCTGATGATGTCGACCAACAACATCCTTTCGCCCGCCAACGGCAAGCCGATCATCGTGCCGTCGCAGGACATCGTTTTGGGCCTTTATTACATCACTTTCGCCCGCGACAAGGAACCGGGCGAAGGCATGGTATTCGGCGACATCGGCGAGATCGAGCAGGCGTTGGCCAGCAAGTCCGTGACACTGCATAGCAAGGTCAAGGCGCGCTATCGCGGCGTCGATTCCGAAGGCAAGCCGCTGACGACCCGCGTGGAAACCACGCCGGGGCGTATGCTTTTGTCGGAAATCCTGCCGCGCCACCCGGCGATTCCGTTCAGCCTCATCAACCGCGTTTTGACCAAGAAGGACATCACCAACGTCATCGACGTGGTCTATCGCCATTGCGGCCAGAAGGAGACGGTGATTTTCGCCGACCGCATGATGGGCCTCGGCTTCCGCCATGCCTGCCGCGCCGGCATCTCGTTCGGCAAGGACGATCTCGTCATTCCGCCCGCCAAGCACAATCTCATCAAGAAGGCGCAAGAGCAGGTCACCGAATACGAGCAGCAATATATGGACGGCCTCATCACCCGCGGCGAGAAATACAACAAGGTCGTGGACGTGTGGTCGAGCTGCACCGAGCGCGTGGCCGAGGAAATGATGAAGGGCATCACCGACCCCGGCCACGGCGTCATCAATTCGGTCTATATGATGGCGCATTCGGGGGCGCGCGGCTCGGCCGCGCAGATTAAGCAATTGGCCGGCATGCGCGGCCTTATGGCCAAGCCGTCGGGCGAGATCATCGAAACACCGATCATCTCCAACTTCAAGGAAGGCCTGACGGTCCTCGAATACTTCAACTCGACCCACGGCGCGCGCAAAGGCTTGGCCGACACGGCGCTGAAAACCGCCAATTCCGGCTATCTCACGCGCCGCCTCGTGGATGTCGCGCAGGACGCCATCATCACCGAGCCCGATTGCGGCACCGAAAGAGGTCTCACCATCAAGGCGGTGATCGAAGGCGGCGAAACCATCGCCTCGCTTGGCGAACGCATCCTCGGCCGCACGGTTTTGCTCGACGTTAAGAACCCGGCGACCGGCGAAACGGTGGTCAAGGCCGGCGATTTGATCGAGGAAAAGCAGGTCGATATGATCGACCGCGCCGGCGTCGATACGGTGCAAGTTCGTTCGCCGCTCACCTGCAAGACCGAAATGGGCGTGTGCGCCAAATGCTACGGGCGCGACCTTGCCCGCGGCACGCCGGTCAACAACGGCGAGGCGGTTGGCGTCATCGCCGCCCAATCGATCGGCGAGCCGGGCACGCAGTTGACCATGCGGACTTTCCATATCGGCGGCGCGGCACAACGTGGCGCGGAACAAAACGCGGTCGAGGCCTCGTTCGACGCCAAGTTGCAGATCAAGAACCGCACCGTCGTCACCAGCAGCGAAGGACGCCCGGTCGTCATGGGCCGCAATTGCGAATTGGTGCTGATCGACGATCTCGGCCGCGAAAAGGCGCGCCATCGCATCCCCTACGGCGCGAAATTGATGGCCGACGAGGGCGCGATGGTCAAAAAGGGCCAGAAACTGGCCGAATGGGATCCCTACACGCTCCCGATCATCACCGAGCGCGAAGGCGTTGCTCATTACGCCGACCTCATCGAGGGGCTTTCGGTGCGCGAAGTGACGGACGAGGCCACTGGCCTGTCCTCCAAGAAAGTCACCGATTTCCGGCAACAACCGAAGGGCGCCGATTTGCGCCCGCGCATCGTGCTGCATGACGCGAAGGGCGAGGTTATCCATCTGTCGAGCGGCCTCGAAGCGCGCTATTTCCTGCCGGTCGATGCTATTCTCAACGTCGAGAACGGCGCCCATGTCAAGGCCGGCGACGTGCTGGCCCGCATTCCGCGCGAAGGCACCAAGACCCGCGACATCACCGGCGGCTTGCCGCGCGTGGCCGAGCTGTTCGAAGCGCGCCGGCCCAAGGATTTCGCCATCATCGCCGATGTCGAAGGCCGCGTGGAATTC
>DATKSH010000305.1:0-5121 GCA_035531735.1 Alphaproteobacteria bacterium | reverse complement strand
AAACCTTGCGCGCCGCCGCCAATGAAAAATCCGCGCCGCTTTTCATCGGCGGCACGAATTGGCGCGTCGCACCGTGTGACAACGGTTTCCATTTCGAGGATTCCACCCGCACCCTCGACCTGCCCCTGCCGGCCCTGCCCGGCACGCATCAAATCGAAAACGCATGTCTTGCCATCGCGGCCCTTTCCGCGTTGCCGGAACCGATCCCGCCGCAAGCCATCGCGCGCGGCCTGCAAACCGTCGAATGGCCGGCGCGCTTGCAGAAAATCACCACCGGCGCGCTGTTCGAACTTTTGCCGCCCGGTTGGCAATTATGGCTCGACGGCGGGCACAACGATTCCGCCGGCGCAGCGCTGGCCGCAGAGGCCGCCCGCTGGCGCGCCGTCGATCATTGTCCCTTGCATCTGGTCTTCGGCATGCTGGCGACCAAGAATCCGCCCGAATTCCTCGCCCCGCTCGCGCCCTTCGTCGCAAGCTTGCGCGCGGTCGCCATTCCCGGCGAAACGCCAGCTTTCGTGCCCGCCGATCTCGCACAAGCCGCGCGCGATGCCGGCATCGCCGATGCCGCCGCATCGACCGGCGTTCCGCAAGCGCTCACGGAACTGGCAACCGGCGCACCGGGCCGCATTTTGATTTGCGGCTCGCTTTATCTGGCGGGCCACGTTCTGCGGCTCAATGGCAACAAGGCGCTTTAAGCGACGCGCAACGCGCGATAGGATGCCTGCATGTCCTACGCCGGCTTTTACATCAATCTCGACCGCAGCACGGATCGCCGCGCCGAAATCGAATCCGAACTGGCGCGCCACAACCTCGCGCAAAACTATGCGCGCTTCGCCGGCATCGACGGCAATCCGCAAAACCTGCCATCGCCGCTTAATCAGGGCGAAATCGGCTGTTTCCTGTCGCATTACGGCGTGCTGAAGCAAAATCGCGGCGGCGCGCATCACCTGCATATCGTCGAAGACGACGCCCTGTTCGCCGCCGGCACTGCGCCCGCCATCCTGCGCCTGATCGAAAGCGGCGAGATCGATAATCATGACCTGCTGTTCCTCGATGCCGGCCTGCCGCTCGAAAATGAAACCTACCGCGCCTTCAAGGCGCTTTATGACCAAACCGTCGAACGCGACGCGCAAGGCATATTGCGCCGCGCCGCCTTCCAGATTCTCGGCATGGACAAAATCCGCCATGCGACCGCCAGTTCGCTTTTGGTCAACCGCCACTCGATCGATAAAATATGCCGCTTGATCGAGGAAGAACTGGCGCGGCGGCCCGGGTGCCCGATCGATTCGTTCCTCGCCGAGGCGGCGCGCGAAGGCGCGCTCAAGGCCGGCTGCGTGTTTCCGTTCCTCACTTCCGTCCGCACCGGGCATATCATGTCGTCCTTGGTGCGCGGCCGGTCCGACACCACGCGCGCCTTCACCGCCGCCAACATCGCGCGTTACAGTTTTTTCATCGGTTGCGACTGGCGGGAATGCCGCGATCTTGCCGAGCACCTTTTGCCCCTGCCCGCCGATCCGCACGCGGCACTCCTCGCCCATGTGCTGGCGTTTTCGCTGATCGAGCCGGCGGCCGAGCGTAAGGACGCGAACGTTGCGTGAGTTCAAAAATGAGATGGCGGTGGATACAGTCTCCGCCAACTGTTCTCTAATAGCAGATTCCCTGATTAACAGGCAAAAAACAGGGAATTTTTGCGTTTTGGACGTTCTGCCGCTGCATAGCGTGCAAAATTCTTATGCGGTGGCAGAGAGTTGTAGCTGTAAGCATCGCGAATTCCCGCGAATCGGAACAGGGAATTTTGTTTTGATATCAGGGAAAAATCTTGTTGTAACAGATAGCTTACGAGGACGTATCGAGCGATCGCCGCAAACGCCGGATAACAACATCGCGTGCGCGGTCGCTGGCTTCTTTATCGAGACGGTCGCTGATATCGAGCAGTAGCTTCGATAATTCGTTATGCCAATCGAGATGGGCCATGGCTTCGGGCGCAAGGCGCCGGCCCGTTTCGTTCGAAATAAGCTTCGGTGAGACTGCCGACAATTCATAGACATCGTCGAGCGCCGGCCTGAAAAGGGCTTCCGGTTTGACGATCCGGCCGGAAATGCGCGCGGCAAGGCTGTCCATATTGGCTTCTTCGCCGTGCACCAGAAACAGCCCGCGCTTGATGGGATGGCGCGCTTCGAGCCACTGTGCAAGTTCGGCGCCATCGGCATGGCCGGAATATTCGTCAAGTTTGCGAATTTGGGCGCGCACGCGAACCTCTTCGCCCTGAATGCGCACCGCCTTGACGCCGTCCTCGAGCAGCCGGCCGAGGGTGCCCATCGCCTGAAACCCGACCAGCAGCACGGTTCCCCGCTCGTCCCACAGCCAGTGGCGCAGATGATGGCGAATGCGGCCGGCATCGCACATGCCGCTGGCGGCGATGATGATGTGAAAGCCGCGAAAACGCTCGATGGCGCGGCTTTCATCCGCCGTTTCGGTAAAGCGCAGGTTGGGCGATTGCGGGATGCCCTTGATCTGCTCCGCGGATTCGGTCTCATCCGCATGAGCAAGAAAAATCTCGGTCGCGCGGATGGCCAGCGGCGAATCGAGAAACACGGGCGCCGAAGGTATGGTGCCGCGATTCATCAGCACCAGAATATCGGTAAGCAGTTCCTGCGTTCTTTCGACGGCGAAAGCGGGAATGACCAGCGCTCCCTTCCGTTTTGCCGCTTCATGAATTTCTTTAGCCAGATGTTGCCGCCTTTCTTCGGGCGTTACTCGCGGCCGCACCGTTCCGCCATAGGTCGATTCGCAAATAACGTAATCGAGATCGTGCGGCGCTTCGGGGTTTGGCTGCAGCAATTTGGCTTCGGAACCGAGATCGCCCGAAGCAAGTATGCGCAATGGCTTGTCGCCGGCTTTTTCCGTAATCTCGATTTCAATCGAGGCCGAGCCGAGGATGTGCCCGGCATTCCAGTAACGCGCGCGGATGCCCGGCGCCGGTTCCACCCACGTTTCATAGGCGACGGGTTTGAAGGCGCGCAGCGTGGCTTCGACATCGGCGGCGGTATAAATCGGGGTCACTTCGGGACGGCCGCGCCGCTTGTTGCGCCGATTGAGGTCCTCCACTTCCATTTCCTGAATATGGCCGGAATCCGGCAGCATGCAGGAGCAAAGATCCATCGTGCCTTGCGTCGCGACGATCGGGCCGCCAAAGCCGCTCTTCACCAGTTTCGGCAAGAGGCCCGAATGATCGATATGGGCATGGGTGAGAAGAACGAAAGCGATGTCTTTCGGGTTGAACGGGAACACCTCGTAATTGAGCGCCTTGACGGTCTTGGGTCCCTGAAACAATCCGCAATCGACAAGAAATTTCGTGTTGCCGGCCTGGAATAAATGGCACGATCCCGTTACCGTGCGCGCCGCGCCGCAAATTTTGAGGGTAACGCTCATCGGGAACCCTCCCTGCATTCGGTATACAGGGCCGGCGCAAGCAGGGGCACGAGCGAAATGGAATTGGTCGGATGCGGAACGCTGTCGGTCGAACGGACCGAATGAATACCGCCCCGCGTAAAGTCCTTCATTAAGCCGTCGGGGAAAAGCGCATGCGTAACCACGACATCGACGCTTTTTGCGCCCGCCGCCAGTATGGCTTGCGCGGCCACCATAATCGTCGCCCCGCTGGAAACGATATCGTCCGCCAAAATGGCCGGGCGGTTTTTAACGACGCCGGGATCGGGAAATTTTATCTCGACAGAATGATCGTCGCGACGGATTTTTTTGCCCACCATGTGCTCGAAGCCGAGCAGTTTGGCCAAGCCGGCGACGAAAGGTTCCGATTCTCCATCGGGGCCGACAATAACCGTATCGACGGAGCATCCCGACCGGCGCAGATCGTCGGCGATAAGGCCGGCCGGCGAAAGATTGACGGCTTCAATGCCCGGGAAGACATCGGCAATATCCGGCGTACGATGAAGATGGGCATCGACGGTCACGATGCGGTCGAAACATCCGGCAAACAGCTTGCCGATGACCTGCTGGCTGACGTCCTGTCCCGCCTTGAATGCCTTGTCCTGCCGCATATAGCAAAGATAGGGCGCCACCAGCACCAGCCGCTTGGCGCCGCCGCGCCTAAGGGCATCGGCCGCAAGAAGCAAAGGAAACAGTTTTTCGTCGGGATGGCCGAGCTCGGCGTAAAGAATAGCCGTCGCGGCCGGCGGCGTCACCGTGACGAGCGTTTCGCCGTCCGGGAATTTATGCTCGTCGATTTTGCGACAGGGAATTTGCAGGTTTTTCGCCAGCTCTTGCGCCTGTTTGAAACCCCACGAGAACGCGTGAATGCCGGTTTTCATCGAGCGATGCTCCCGGCCGGTTTCGGTCTGTCGCCAATCCCATAGCCGCTATTTGCGCGTGCGACCGACGCTGCAAATTCGAATTCCGACTGCGCGCAGGAGTATATGCGATACAGCGGTTCTCCTTGCGCGACTTTATCGCCGACTTTCTTAAAAAGCCGGACGCCGGCGCCTTTGTCGAGCGGCGCGCCGGCGAGGCGCGCGAGGCGGTTGAAGTGCAGGCAATCGATACCCGTCACGAAGCCGTCGCGCGCGGCCGGAATATCCAGCGTCAGGGAACCGAGACTGTTGCCGCGGGTCGCCGGCCCCTGTGCCTCGATAATTTTATTCATGGATGCGAGCGCAGCGCCGTTGTCGAGCAGTTCTTTCGCGCGTGCATAACCGCTGCCCCCGTGCAGTTTCGGATCGAATTCCAGAATCCGGCCGGCCAGCTGCAGGGATTTTTCGCGCAGATCTGGCGGCGCTTCGGGCGCGTTGTTCAGCACGGCCATGACATCGTGCGCTTCCAGCACGGGGCCGATGCCATAGCCGATCGGCTGGCTTCCATCCGTCGTGATGACCTCGACCGATATACCGAAGTGATCGCCGACAAATTCGAACAATTTGCGCAAACGCATGGCATCGTTGTCGTCGTGCATTTTTGCCGTCGGGCCGACGGGAATATCGATCAAGAGATGCTTCGCGCCGGCCGCCAGTTTTTTCGACATGATCGAAGCCACCATCATCTCGCGGGTATCGAAGCTCAAGGGGCGTTCGACCGCGATAATGATGTCGTCGGCCGGCGACAGAT
>DATKSH010000304.1:0-4047 GCA_035531735.1 Alphaproteobacteria bacterium | reverse complement strand
CCAAATTCGTGCGCGGCGACGCGGTCGCCGGCCTCGTCATCACCTTCATCAACATCGTCGGCGGCATCGCCATCGGCACCTTGCGCCATAACATGCCGATCATGCAGGCGGCCGACACCTATGTGCGCCTCTCGGTCGGCGACGGACTCGTGACGCAGGTGCCGGCGCTGCTGGTTTCGGTCGCCTCGGGCATGCTCGTGACCAAGGCCAACGTCATCGGCTCGAGCGACAAGGCCCTGTTCGCGCAAGTGGGCGGCTATCCCGGCGCGCTCGGCCTCGGCTCGGCCATGATGGGGATACTGGCCATCGTGCCCGGCATGCCGTTTTTTCCTTTCGCCTGCCTCAGCGGCATTGCCGGTTACGTCGCTTACACCATCAGCCGCATTCAAAAAGAAAACGGCGAGGGCGAAACCGCCGAGGCTGACGGCAAGGCCAAGCCGGCCACGGTGGCCGAGGAGCCGATCGGGCGCTCGCTTTCCATCGACACCGTGCGACTCGAACTCGGCTATGCCCTGCTCGGCCTCATCAACAGCGAAGTCGGACAGCGCCTGACCGACCAGATCAAGGGCTTGCGCCGGCAATTGGCGACCGATCTCGGCTTCATCATGCCGTCGGTGCGGATTCAGGACAATTTGCAACTGCCCCCCAACACCTATGTTATCCGCGTCAAGGAAATCGAGGCCGGGCGCGGCGAGTTGCGCCCCGGCATGCTGATGGTGATGGACCCCAAGGGCCAGCCCATCGCCCTGCCCGGCGAAGCGACCACCGAGCCGACCTTTGGCTTGGCCGCCATGTGGGTCGATCCCGGTTATCGCGAGGAGGCCTTGTTCAAGGGCTATACCGTCGTCGATCCGCCGACCGTCATCACCACCCACCTGACCGAGATCGTCAAGGACAACATGGCCGAGATGCTGTCCTATTCGGAAACGCAGAAATTGCTCGACGAACTCGGCAAGGATCAGCAAAAGCTGGTCGCCGACGTGATCCCCAGCCAAGTGACGGTCAGCGGCTTGCAGCGCGTGTTGCAGCATCTATTGTCCGAGCGCGTGTCGGTGCGCGATTTGCCGGCCATCCTCGAAGGCATTGCGGAAGCGACCGCCGTCACCCGCAACCTGTCGGCCATTTCGGAGCATGTGCGCTCGCGCCTCGCGCGCCAGATTTCCGACGCCGCCATGAACGAGTCCGGCTATATCCCGCTCGTCACCCTGTCGCCGGAATGGGAGCAGGCGTTCGCCGAATCGGTGGTCGGCGACGGCGAGGACAAGCAATTGGCGATGCCGCCCTCGAAGCTCCAGCAATTTATCAACGGCGTGCGGCAAACCTATGACCGCTATGCGCAAGTCGGCGAGTCGCCGGCAATGCTTACCAGTCCCGCGATCCGGCCTTACGTGCGCTCGGTGATCGAGCGTTTCCGGCCCGCGACCAACGTGTTATCGCAGAACGAAATTTACCCGAAGGCGAAGATCAAGACGTTGGGGCAGGTTTGATGAGGGAGGTGTAATCAAGTATCAGTAGTCGGAATCTGGTATTGCCTATTCTGATTGCCAATCACTGAAAACGATAACCATGCGCCTGAAATCCTTCCACGGCCCCAACCTGACCGACGCCATGCGCCAAGTGCGCGAGGCGCTCGGCGACAACGCCATCATCGTCGCGACGCGTGACGACGATATGGGCGGCGTGCGGGTGACGGCCGCCATCGACGAAGTCCCGCCCGGCCAGCCGCCGGCCTTCGCCGGCAAGGCCGTCGCCGGCGAATTCGCCGATGGCGCGGAAGCGGTCGAGATCATCGCCGATGCCCTCACCCGCCATCAGGTGCCGGCTTATATCGCCGAGCGGTTGGTAGCCAGCGCCATGCAATTCGCCAATGACGACCCTGTGCTGGCGCTCGGCGCCGCGCTCGATACCCATCTCGACTTCCAGCCGGTCACCGACGATACGGGTGGCAAGCCTCTGATCTTCATCGGGCCGCCCGGCGCCGGCAAGACGCTGTGCACCGCCAAATTCGCGACCCGCGCGACGCTCGGCAAGAAGCCGGTCACGGTAGTGACGACCGACCTCGACCGCGCCGGCGGCATGGAGCAATTGGCCGCTTTCACGCGGCTTTTAAAAATAAACCTATTGGAGATCGAAGATTCGCATGCCTTGAAGGACATGGTGGCGGGGCAGAAAGGCAACCCGATTTTGATCGACACGGCGGGCCGCAATCCGTTCAGCGAGATCGAGCGCCAGCAGGTGCATGCCCTTGTCGCAGCATCCGGCGGTGACGCGGTGCTGGTGATGCCGGCGGCGCTCGACGCCGGCGAGGCCATCGACATGGCGCAGGAATTCCGCACGCTCGGCGCCACGCGGTTGATCGCGACGCGCATGGAGATGACGCGGCGGCTTGGTTGCTTTTTGCGCACGGCGTTCGAAGCGCGGCTGCCGCTTGCCAATTACAGTGCCTCCAGTAAAGTGACCGAGCCACCGCAGCCGTTCAACCCGGTGGCGCTGGCGCGGATGATATTGAGCAGTCAGGGAGCAGCATTCAGTATTCAAGGAGACGATCCCGAAAACCCGCCCCATCAGGCGAGAAAATCGGCTTTATGAGAGAACGAGCCGTTGCATTCCCTGAATGCTGATCCCTGAATGCTATAGGAGACGTCATGACCGACCCGATCCCCCTCAAGACCGACAAGCCGGTGGCGCCGACGCCGGCCCTGCAATGCAAAAACATGATCGCCATCGCCTCCGGCAAGGGCGGCGTCGGCAAGACGTGGCTCGCCGTCACGTTGTGCCACGCGCTGGCCAAGCGCGGCGAGCACGTGTTGCTGTTCGACGGCGATCTGGGCCTCGCCAATGTCGATATTCAATTGGGCTTGACGCCGAAGCACGATCTCGGCGCCGTGATTGACGGCACCGCCAGCCTGCCGGGCGTGGTGACGCCATTCAAGGAGGGCGGCTTCGACATCATCGCCGGGCGTTCCGGCTCCGGCAGCCTCGCCACCTTGCCAACGCAAAAGCTTTCGGATTTGCGCAACGATTTGATTGCGCTCGCCCGCAATTACGACCGCGCGGTGGTCGATCTCGGCGCCGGGGTCGATCGCGCCGTGCGGCAAATGGCCGGGCCGGCCGCCGTCACCTATGTGGTGGTCACCGACGAGCCCACGTCCCTCACCGACGCCTATGCCTTCATCAAGCTGGCGCGGGCGGCCAATCCAAAGGCCGATTTGCGCGTGATCGTCAATATGGCGGCCAGCGTTAGCGAGGGACAAAAGACCTACGAGACCATTTGCAAGGCCAGCGAAACCTTCCTCAATTACACGCCGCCCCTGACCGGCATCGTGCGCCGCGATCCTAAAGTGCGCGATGCGATCCGCGCGCAAACGCCGTTGCTGACTCGCTCGCCGGCTTCGGACGCGGCCAAGGATGTCGAGGCGATTGCGGGCCGGATTGCCGGCTAAACCGACCGGGGGGGTATTATGGCGGATATTCCGCCCGCTTCCGCGCCTTCATCCGCCACGCCCTCGGCGCCGGCCGCGCCGGCCGGCGGCGTGACGGCGGTCGGCGCGGTGGTCAACAGCACGCCGGATAAAATCCAGAATCTGGAACGGCAAATTCAGGTCAGCGGCTTGATCGCGGCGGCGCCCGATGCCGGCACCGTCACCGTCAACACCGCCATCGGCCCCTTGACGCTGTTGCTGCCGCATTTGGCGCAGGCACAGCAGGACAAATTATTGCAACAGTTACTGGCGATGTTCCAGGGCCAAAAACCCGTGACCGTATTGGTCGAGCCGGGCAATCCGCCGGCGCAGGCTTTTTTGCTGCTGCCGTCGAACGTGGCTGGCGCGCAAGGGGCCGCGCCGGAGACTATGCCGCCGCCGAACGCGCCGGTTTTCGATGCCGTGTCGATCCGGGGCGCGGTGCTGGCGGCGGTGGTGTTGCCGCAAGACATTTCGTTGCCTTCGTTATCGCCACCGCCCTTTTCGCCGGGCCTTGCGTCTTCCACACCTTATGATGCCCCGTCCGTTTATTCGAGCAGCGGCCAGAACGCCGCCGCGCATTTCA
>DATKSH010000303.1:0-2939 GCA_035531735.1 Alphaproteobacteria bacterium | reverse complement strand
TTCCTACGATTTCACGAACTTGGATGATTTCGTCGAGCGGCTGCGGGCCGGCTGCCAATTGGTCGTCGGCAACCGCTTCAGCGGCGGCATCAAGCCCGGCGCGATGCCGGCGCTGAACCGCTACCTTGGCAATCCGGCGCTTTCGTTCATCGGACGATTTCTATTTGCATCGCCGATCGGCGATTTTCATTGCGGCTTGCGCGGGTTCGAGCGGCAGTCGATCCTGGATTTGCAATTGCGCGCCTCCGGCATGGAGTTCGCGAGTGAAATGGTCGTCAAGGCGTCGCTCGCAAAGCTGCGCATCGCCGAAGTACCGACGACCTTGAGCCCCGACGGGCGGCGGCGGGCGCCCCATCTGCGGCCGTGGCGGGACGGCTGGCGACACTTGCGCTTCATGCTGCTGCGCAGCCCCCGTTGGTTGTTCTTGTATCCCGGTATCGCCCTGGCGGGCGCCGGCCTCGCCGGTGCGGCCGTGCTGACGTACAGGTCGATTCCCATTCCGGGCGTTTTCACGCTCGACATCAACGCGCTGCTGTATTTCGCGATTGCGGCCGTCGTCGGCGTGCAAATTACGTTCTTTGGGTTGTTCGCGCAAGCGCTGGCGCGCAAGCTGAAATTGCGCATGGATCATGGTTTTGCCGAGAAACTGCTGCGCCTTGCCTCCCTGGAGGGCACGATCGCGCTCGGCGCGGCTCTGGTCGCCGCGGGCCTCGGCGGCGCCGCTTACGCGGTCGTGCGTTGGGGCGAGCAATCCTTCGGCCCGCTAGTGCCGAACGAAATGATGCGCATCACCATCCCATCGGTCGGCACGCTGGCGATCGGCGTGCAAATAGTGTTCGGCGGCTTTTTGCTCGGCTTCATCGAGATCGAGTGAGCGGTGCGCCGGCAAAATCGAAATGTTTCCAGGCCGCGCCGTCTGCCGCCGGCACGCGCCGGTCGCCGGCGCCCAGATACCACTGCTCGCCCCAGTAGCCGCCGCTGACCCTGACGGCTCCGGGCCAATACCGCCGTACGAACGCCGCATCCGCCTTCGCGCCGCGACTCACCAGCAATAAATCCCGGGAACGTAAATTCGGATCGCTCTGAATCATGTCTCCCATATAAAAACCGGCGCCCGGGCGAATCAGATAGACGTCGTTTCCCGGCCGCAGCGCCGGCGGCAGCTGCGCAAGGTGCCGAGTAATGAAGCCGTCGATTTGCCACATCTGGTACGGCATGATGATGAGCAGGCTCAGGATGGCCGCGGCGCCGGCAAACGCCGGCAATCGATCCTCCGATTCGGATCGGCCGGCCATCGCGCAGCCGGCCAGGATCGGCACCACGCCCCAGGCCGAATGAAAATAGCGGTAGCCCCAGCCGTGGCCTTGATCCAGGTTGACGAACAGATAACCCAGAAACGTCAGCACGGCCGAATGCGTCAACAGCCGCACATGCCGATTGTCGGCGTGCCGCATCCTGCCTACGCACGCGAACAGGAACAGACACGGCACCGCCCAAACCCACATTTTCGCGAGCGCCGCCGCGCGCATGTTCAGCATGACCGCGTCCGGCCAGCGAAATACGGCCGACAGCGCGCTGTCGGTCAATGCCGCATGGGGTATGTCCGCGCCAATTTTCATGCGCAGCAGCGGCCAGCCGATTCCGGCGATGATCGATATCGGCAGATATCCGAGGATCAGCGGCGCGACGAATTTCCTTTCACTCTTCTCCCGGACCATGGCCACGAGCCATGGAAAGGCGAACAGCGCGTGCGGCAGCGGATTATGCAGGACCAACGCCACGGAGCCGACCAGACCCGCAGCCAACGCCCGGCGCCTGGTCGGCGACATCAGCAGCCAGGCGAAAACCAAGTTGGCCGTCAGGTGCGCCTGCATGGAATAAAACGAAATCGCGTTCGCGACGAACGCGCCGGAAGCCAAGGCGAATAGGAGCGCGAATCCGCCGGCGCGCCGATCGCGAGTAACCTCGAATGTGATTCGGTAAATGAAAAAGAGGCCAATGCCCGCGAGGATGGGATTGCAAAGCCAGGGAATTCCGAATTTCTGAAATGGCGCCAACAACACGGCAAATCCCGGCCAATAGGCTTCGATGACCTGCCCCGTGTGCGCCGAGGCGATCATGAACACGCCGTTGAATCCGGGCACGATCAGCCGATCGATCAGCTGCGCCGGAAAATGCGCGGCGAGCTGGCCGGACGCAAACACCTTGGACTGGAACGTCGGCGCGTATTCATCCATGCACAGCGGATAGTCGTGGTAGATGAAGATCGTTCCGAGCGACAATAGGATTATGCTCAGCACCGCCGCGGCGGCCGGGTGCCTGCCGAGAAAATCGACCAGTTTCAAAATCGGCGCGGGCCTGGTCCAAAAGGCCGCCAGCAGGCTTACCGCGGCGCAGAGCCACGCGGTATTGGCGTCGTAGACCGCTACGAGCAGCTGGAAAATGGGTGAAAATCCGCGGCTCGCAAAAATCCAGTTATCGAGCAGATAAAAATAGGCGAGGCAAATGACGGAGAGCAATATTCCAACGAGGATCAAATGCCGGTTCGTTACTCTTGTCGACATGACGGCTCGCGGTTCATCATGCGGATCGGGCGCTGCTCGTTCATGTCTCTAAGCGGCGGGGCTTCGCGACCGGCCGCCGCGAAACTTGCCGAATGACATCGAAATAGTCTTGCGCACACCGATCCCAGGACCAAGTTTGTCGCGCGCGCTGCGCGCGCGCCTCCCGGCTTGCTAACCAGACGCGATCGGCAAGAACGCGGCGCAACGCTGCAATCCACGGCTGCGGATCATCATCGCACGGCACGGGACAATGATGTACCAGGTCGGCGACAGGCGGACAACCGTCAGCCACCTCATCGGTGCTCAGAACGGCGGTTCCGCACGCAAGCGCCTCCTGAACCACCAGCGGGAAGCCCTCGCAGTAGCTCGGCAGCA
>DATKSH010000302.1:0-5484 GCA_035531735.1 Alphaproteobacteria bacterium | reverse complement strand
CGCCGCGCCATTCAGGCCAGATGTGAATGCTAATTTGATATTACAACAAACCGCTGCCGGCAAACATGTTGCTGAAATGTTTAAATTCTAGTGAAAAATGCCTCTGGTGGGTGCAACGTCTTACACTCGTTCCGCATGACCCGAGCCAACCACATCGGCAAGAAGAAACCCGCGCCCGCCTTTTGAAACGGGCGAGACGCAGCGCAGCAGCGTGGCGAGCAGTTACAACGTCAGTCAGAGCGCCCAATTTCGTGGGCTATACATGCGCCTTTGCCGCAAGGCGGGCTGTTTGCGATGCGAAACCCGGTTTGGTTAATCATTAACAGAACTTCCCCATATTACTTTCCGGCAATTGGGTGTATCATGAAAACATATATTGAATATGAGGTGTGCGATGACGATGCCGCCTTGCGCTATTCAGCCCCACGACCATAACGAATCTCTCATCGAGATCAGCAACGAGCATGTGCACTTGGTCGCCCTGCTTGAAGCCCTTGATTACTGCTTCAACGAACCTGTCGATGACGACGCGGTCGGTGTGGTGCTCGACGAGCTTCTGGAAGAAACGCGCGCGCACTTCATGCACGAGGAAGACCTCATGTATGAAACTGGCTATTTAAAATATCTAGAGCATCAAGCCGACCATCGGCACATTCTGGGCCTGATCGAAGACCTGATCGCGCAACACCGGGCGCATACCGTGGACATGAAAAAGGAAGCGCGCTGGTTGATCGAAAAATGGATGGCGGACCATTTCGAGAAATTCGACCGGGACCTGATTGTCACCATTTCAGAAAAGTTTTAATCAATTTGTTAGGGTTATTTTATCCAAACGTTTATGTGTGCTGATGTTCATGTGGAATTACTCCAGCTTATGCACATCAGCAAGTACCAGCGGCGGCATTTTCGAGCGCCGCCGTTTTTCAATGCCCGCGCCGCTTCAAAGCTTGATATTCAAGCCCGATCAGGCCGATAAGAAAAACGTCGAATCCGCTCAGGACGAGAAGCCCGATGCCGTGGGTAAAAGTGAATCGATAGATTTGGTACGCGATAAATAGGCCGAACACGATCATGGCCGCCGGGTAGGCCCATAGCTTGTGGCGGAGCAGGGCCGCCACCAGCAGGACTTTGATAAGGCCGTCACAAAGAAGATCGAACGCCACAAAATGCTCGGTGCCGACCGACAGATGCGTTGCAGCCTTGACAGCAAAGTTGGAGACTGGGTCGTGGGGGTCTTCGCGCAGTTCGTCTTGGGTCAAGAAAGCGACCATGTTTACAATCGAGCCGGGGCCGAACGCCCAAAGCAGCGTGCTGCCGATGATTTCGAGGACGGCGTCCAGCCCTTTCAGCGAAACGCTGACGCGAAAAAGAAGCTCTCTCAGGTTCTCTATCGCGAAACATCTCATATCAAGCATCGTCCGGTTGCCGCGCTTGCTCGCCAAACCGGCCATAACGCAGCGCCAGCGTGGGAAGCGCACCAGCAAATTAAGCGTGGTGGAGGTGACAAGCCCGCCTAGAATGACTATCGCCATCGGGCCTTCGACTTTGCGGCCCGGATCGCCGGAACCGAAAGCAAGCGGTAGCAGGCCGAAGGCTATATAAATGCCGAAAAGCGCCGTCTGGCAAGTTTAACAAGGATGCTGCGATAAATAAGTCGCTAATCTGTGATGGATTTGACCCCTGTCAAACCCATGAATGTAAGTCTGCGTATCGTAAGGAAGCCGTCCAATGGCTCTCTTGCGCCAATAACGGATGGCGCATGAATCCGTAACTTAAAGACGTTTACGGCCGGGTGCTTGATTAACCGCTATCGACCGGGAAGGGAGACGGAAACATAAACAAATGCCAACCTCTTGCGCTCGGCGTCGCCATTGGCGTCGTTTGGGCGCTTTACGTTCTTGGCGCGGGGCTATGCGCCATGTGGGGCTGGGGCGTTGACCTCGTCAACGTTCTGGGTTCCCTTTATGTCGGCTACAAAGCTTCCATTCCTGGCGCCATTATCGGCGGAGTCTGGGCATTCGCGGACGGCTTCGTTGCCGGCGTCGTCATAGCGTGGGTGTATAACAAGGTCGCGAAGCCGTCATAGGGAACGACGCAAGGCGAGCCATCGCCTCTGCGGACGGCTAAAGCCCCGCCGGATAGGTCTCGAACACTTCGCCCTTGTGCCAGAGAGCTTCCGTTTCCAGAGGGCGCAGCGCATTCGTGCGGTCGATATGAATGACGGCATCGAACTGCTGCGGCAGGCGCGTATAGAAATAATGGCTCTGGAATTCGGTTTGCGGTAGATACAGCACGCCGACCGCGCGCTGAAGCCGGTTAAGATGAAGATGTTTTGCCAACTCCATATTATCGCGCAGGATCAGCAGGAAATTCTTCACGCCGGTATCGTGGAATAAAGCCTCGCAGCTTTCGGCCGTGGCGGGGCGTAGCGTCTTCTTTTCCGCTTCGCCGTCCCATTCGGAAGCCGCCGTTACCGTTCCATCGTAAGTCGAAAAGCCAATCAGAACGACGTCGTTGCCGTGGCGTTCGCGCGCAAGCTGGCCGATATTAAATTCGCCCTGTTCGCCCATCTCGGTCGCGCGCGCGTCGCCGATATGCGAATTATGCGCCCAGACCACGATCCGGGCCGGTTCCTCGCGCTGGTCGCTGAGATGAACGGCGAGGGATTCGAGCGTTTCCGCCATATGATGGTCGCGCATGTTCCATGACGAGACGCGATTCTGGAACATGCCGCGATAATATTCCTCGGCATTGACGACCAGCCTGGCGTTCTGCTCGGCGCAGAAAAAGGCCTCGTTGGCCAGCATGCCGTCATGCTTGATGTATTCGAACGAACGGTCATGCAGGGCGATCAATTGCCGAACGACGTCGTGCTCGCAGGAACGGGTAAGGCCGACGGCGCTGGCATAGCCGTAATCCTGCGGGTTCTGTGCGTAAAAATTGTCGAAGCAGCCGTAATAATGGCGCGCGCGCAGGGCAGCCGGGGGATCGACCTTGTCGAGATAATCGATCACCGCCTTGATTGAGGCATTGAGGCTGTAGAGATCGAGGCCGTAAAAGCCGACTTTCTTCGTGGTCGGGACTTTGCGCTGATTGTAATCGCGCAGCCAATCGGCGAATTCGACGACCGCCTCGTTGCGCCACATCCATTGCGGAAAGCGGGTAAATTCGGCCAGCGCGCTGTCGGCGTTGTTGATGTCGGGATCGCCACGCACATAGCGGTTGACGCGATAGGCGTCCGGCCAATCGGCCTCGACCGCGACACCGGCAAAGCCGCAATAAAGGATCAGATGCCTCGTGATTTCGGCGCGAATGCGATAAAATTCTTCCGAGCCATGCGTCGCCTCGCCGATCAGGACGAAACGCGCATCGCCGATCATCTGCAAAAGCCCCGTATAATCGGCGCTTTTGCCGGAAAGGGCGATGGCGTGATCGCGGACTATTTTGATCAGATGGCTATAGGCCGGAGCGGGCATGTTTATGCTCCTCCGCAAACTTCACATGCCCTTTGCCCCAATGCCGCGCCTTTTCCAGCAAGGCAAGGACTTCCTCGTCGCTCGTCTGGCCGAAATCCTCATAGAAACGGCCGACGCCCAGGAAAAACGCCGGTGCGTGCAAACATATAACTTCATCGGCTTGACGGCCGAGCGCCTCATATGCTTCTTGCGAGGCCACGGGCGCGGCGACGACAATGCGAAGCGGCTGTTGTTGCTGCACGGCGATGACGGCCGCGTGCATGGTAGCGCCGGTTGCCACGCCGTCATCGACCAGAATGACGATGCGATCTTTCAGACGAGGCGGCGGTTCACCGCCGCGATAAAGGCGGTTGCGGCGCATGAGTTCGACCGACTCCTTGGCGACCACCCGGTCGATGTCTTCCTCTGCGACGCCGGCGCTCCGGATAACATCGTGATTGAACACGGCTATGTCCGGCAGGGCGACGGCACCCAGCGCCAATTCCTCATGCCCCGGCACACCGAGCTTCCTCACCAGCATGAGATCGAGCGGCGCGTGAAGAAACTCGGCGATCTCATAGGCGACCGGGACGCCGCCGCGCGGCAGGGCGAGGACGATCACGTCGTCGCGCTCCACGAAGGATTCCAGCTTCGCCGCCAGTTGCCGGCCGGCTTCGCTGCGATCATGAAAGAATGGCGTCATGGCGGACTCCTTGTTCCTTATTGGCGTGAAAGAAACCCTTCGACAAACGCATCGGCAAGATCGACCGCCTCGGCTACGATGGGCATGTTCAACAATGCGCGGCGCACGTCGCGGATTTGCCGCATGCGGATAACGGTGACGCCGACCAGCAAAAGCGTCACCAGCAAGGCGATGCCGCCCGTCGCCGCCATAGCGGCCCCGGAGGTTAGGCCGTAAGAAAGGAGGCCGGCATAAACGGCGTAAAATCCGGCCATCATCAGCGCGACGATCATCATGCTGCTGATGATCGTCAGCGCCACGATGATGGCGAGGCGCGGAATCAGCCGCTGCAAAAGGGCGATACCGGTGACGGTGCCGCCGACCGTCGTCAGATCGACCAGCTTGCCGATATAAGACATGGTTCCATTCCCTCCGCAACGACCTAACGGCGGCGCAAGAACATGCCGAGCAGCACGCCAATCCCGACCGCGATGCCGCCAGCCGCCAAGGGTTTCTTGCGAATAAACGTGGCGACTGATTTCTTCGCGCCGGAGATTTCCTCGCCGGCTTCGTCGATGATCGCGCGCGACCGATGTCCGGCTTCACGCGCCATGTCGCGCAATTCGGTTTTTGCCTTACCCACGGCTTTTTCGATGTCGCTCACGACGTGGCGGGGATCTTTCGCGCCGCCATTAGCTTTGGCTCCTTGCGGCGCGGCACGGGCTTCGGACGATGCGTTCAACATGACGGGCCTCCTTGCTTGATGATTGTCGAAACAGTTTTGATTATCACGATGCGGCAACCGGGGTTTTGACCGGCGTCAAATGACGGGAAGGATTTTTCGATGGCGAAAAAATCCGTTCATGGCCATTGGTAGCGATCCAAAAATAAAGGAGAAGAATAGTGCTTTGAATTGCAAAGGGTTAGTCGAGATGACTTTTTCCCCTTCTTAATGTGACTGTTTTCTCATATGGATTCCCCATGCAAACCATTACGCCGGATATCGTCCGTTCCCTTGCCTTGTTCACCGGCCTGAGCGAACGGGAAAAAGACGGCCTCGTTTTGGGCGGCAAAAACCGCCGCTATGCGGCCGGGCAGCGTCTGTTCGTCCATGGCGATCCCATTCGCAATTTCTATGTCGTCTGCGAAGGCGCCATACAACTTTTCCGCGAGACGCCGGACGGGCACGAGATGACGGCCGAGGTCTTCATCGCCGGCGACGCCATCGGCGAAACGGAAATCCTGCAACTGTCGCCGGCCCATCAATTCAACGCCATCGCCGTCAAGGATTCATTGCTGATGGAATTCCCGGTTGTCTGGCTGCGGGACAACATCAAGCGACACAAC
>DATKSH010000301.1:0-8111 GCA_035531735.1 Alphaproteobacteria bacterium | reverse complement strand
CCCATGGAACTTTCTACCTATTTCCGCATGAATGCGGCGGGTACCGGTCAGTTTGAGCGGACGCTGATTGTGGTGGAGGAAGGCGGCTACGCAAGCTATCTGGAAGGCTGCACAGCCCCGGCACGCGACAAAAACCAGCTCCATGCCGCCGTGGTGGAACTGGTGGCACACGACAATGCGCAGATCAAATATTCGACCGTGCAGAACTGGTATCCCGGCGACGAGAACGGCAAGGGCGGCATTTATAATTTCGTCACCAAGCGCGGCGCCTGCCGCGGCGCGCGCTCGAAAATCTCATGGACGCAGGTCGAAACGGGCTCGGCCATCACATGGAAATACCCCAGCTGCATTTTGCAGGGCGACGACAGCGTCGGCGAATTTTATTCGGTCGCCATCACCAATCATCATCAGCAAGCCGACACCGGCACCAAGATGATCCATATCGGCAAGAACACGAAATCCACCATCATTTCCAAGGGTATCAGCGCCGGCAAGGCGCAGAATACCTATCGCGGCCTCGTCAAAATCCTGCGTACCGCCAAGGGTGCCCGCAACAAGACGCAATGCGATTCGCTCCTGATCGGCGACACATGCGGCGCGCACACCGTTCCTTATATAGAGTCGCGCCAGCCCTCCGCCCGCACCGAGCATGAAGCGACGACATCCAAAATCGGCGAAGACCAACTGTTCTATTGCCGCCAACGCGGCATGAGCGACGAAGAAGCGATGGCCCTCATCGTCAACGGCTTTTGCAAGGAAGTGCTGGCCGAACTGCCGATGGAATTCGCGGTCGAGGCGCAAAAACTGGTCGGCATCAGCCTCGAAGGAAGCGTCGGCTGATGGGTTTGTTGCGCGCGCTTTTGATGCCGGTCATCATCCCCTTCCATATCGCGCGGGGATTGTGGAACAAATCGTGCGACTGGAACTGGCCGATGGGCGTACGCATCGTGGCGTTCCTCGTGCTGTTCGGCGGCCTCGCCTTTCTCTGCGTGTGGGGATCGTTCGGCTTCCCGTGGCCGTTGTTTGGCAAATGAATAAGGGGATTTAAGAACTGATGAAGCAACAAGGACCGGCGGAATCCCCTCCCCCTTGTGGGGAGGGTTAGGGAGGGGGGAGCTCCGCAAAGGCGAACAACAAAGATTGGGGGCAAAATGCGACTGAACGAACATGGAAATACGGCGCTTGATTATCGCCGGGCGCGCGAGCTTCGCAACAACGCTTCGCCGTTTGAGAAGAAGCTGTGGGCCGTCTTGCGTACGGAAGCCACAGCGCATGGTTTGAAATTCCGCCGCCAAGTCGCCCTTCATCCGTTCATCGCCGATTTTGCCTGCCTTGAAGCGCGGCTGCTGGTCGAGCTGGATGGCGATTCGCACGATGCACGGCAGGAATACGACCGGAAACGCGACAGCGATCTGCAACAAAGGGAATTTTCTGTTTTGCGCTTTAGCAACGAAGATGTGAAAAAGAACGTTGAAGGCGTAGTTGAGATGATTTTGGCGACGGCCGACCGGCTGGTGAGAGAAAGGGAACAACAGTCCTTGTTGATGGCCCCCCTCCCCCGGATCAAGTCCGGGGCAGGCTCTAACCCTCCCCACGAGGGGGAGGGAATCCAGCCTGCGTACACGGAGAGGAAGGGATAAAAATGTTAGAAATAAAAAATTTGCACGCCTCGATCGACGGCAAGGAAATCCTCAAAGGCATCGACCTTTCGGTCAAGGCCGGTGAAGTGCATGCGATCATGGGGCCGAACGGTTCCGGCAAATCGACGCTGTCTTACGTCCTCGCCGGGCGCGAAGGCTATGAAGTCACGCAAGGCACGGTCAGCTTCAAAAACCAAAATCTTCTGGCGCTGAAACCGGAACAACGCGCGGGCGCCGGCGTGTTCCTCGCCTTTCAATACCCGGTCGAAATTCCCGGCGTCAGCAATATCAATTTTCTAAAATCCGCCCTCAACGCAATGCGCACGTCGCGCGGCGAATCCGAACTCGACGCCATGCAAATGCTCAAGCTCTTGCGCGAGAAAGCCAAAAAACTCGGCATCTCGGAAGACATGCTGAAACGCTCCGTCAATGCCGGCTTTTCCGGCGGCGAGAAAAAACGCAACGAAGTTTTGCAAATGGCGGTGCTGGAACCCGCCCTTTGCATCCTCGACGAAACCGACAGCGGCCTCGACATCGACGCGCTTAAAATCGTCGCCGACGGCGTCAATGCCTTGCGTTCTACAGACCGCGCGATGCTGGTCATCACGCATTACCAACGCCTGCTCGACTACATCAAACCCGACCGCGTGCATGTGCTGGCGCAAGGCCGCATACAAAAATCCGGCGGCCCGGAACTGGCGCAGGAACTGGAAAAATCCGGCTATGCCGGCTTCGCGGGCGAGGCGGCGTGATGGACGCGCAAACCCCATCGGCAAAAACGCCCGCGAAACTGGTGGTGTTCGACTGGAACGGCACGTTGCTCGACGACGCCGCGCACATCCTCGATTGCATCAATCTCGCCCTCGCGGCGGTCGATCATCCGCCCATCGGCCGCGAGCGGTTCAGCGACGGCCACAACTGGCCCCTGACAATGGACGACCCGCAATGGCCTCTGCGATCCTTCTACCGCGACATGGGCCTCGACGAGGCCCAGCTTGAGCGCCTGAAAACCAGCGAACGTTCGCTGTTCCACGACGCCTACGCGGCGCGCGCCGGCAAACTCGCCCTGCGGCCGGGCGCGGAAGAGATTTTGAAGCATTGCCGCGCCGCTTCTATTGCCATGCTGATCCTCAGCAACCACCTGACCGGCGAGATTCGCAAGCAGCTTCGCCATTTCGCGATCGAGCCCTATTTCGCCGACATCCTTGCCTATGCCGACCGCGACACCCAATTCCGCGATATGCCCAAGGGCGAAAAATTGCGGCGCTTCATGGCGGGCGCGCAACGGGAACCGGGCACGGCGATAATCGTCGGCGATACGCTGGAAGAAATCATGATTGCGCGCGAATTGGGCATGGTCAGCATCGCCTTGACCGGCGGCGTCATCACCGAACAACGCCTGCGCGCCGCCAAACCCGATCACCTGATCCATTCGCTGCACGAGTTGAAACCGATCTTGCAGGAACGGGGATTTGCGTCATGCTGAATCTCGCATCCGTCATCGAACGCAGCCGCCACGACCGGGAGGCTTGGAAATACACGCCGCTCGAAAAACTGCTGGCCGGCATCGATCTTGCGCCCGCTTCGGCTGGCGATAAGCACAAAATCGCCGGCGGCGTATCCTTGCCGAGCATCACGCCCGATGCCGACGAACGGCATCAGCTTGTTTTCATCAATGGCGCCTGGCAGCGCGACATGTCGCAACTCGGCGAATTACCGTTCGACATTATCGCTGGCGATGCGACGAACGGTTATCGCCTGACGCTGGCCGGGCAAACCTGCCTCGTCACCGCGCCGGTCGAATTGGTGTTCCTCGCCGCCGATCCCGCGACACCGCGCGAAATCGCCGTCCGGCTCCATATCGAGCTTGGCGCCAACGGCCGCCTGACGCTGATCGAGCATCATGCCACAGCACCCGGCGCGCAGGTGATCGAAACCGAAATCACGCTCGGCGCGCAGGCCAAATTGGTGCATGGCAAAATTTTGCAAGGCGAAGGCGCGCATCTCGCGCAAACCCATGTAACCGTCGCCGAAGGCGCTTACTACGACAATTTCACGCTCATCATGGGCGGCCGGCCGGCCCGCAACGAAATCGCCGTCGATCTTAAAGGCAAAATGGCGCAATGCGCGTTGAACGGCCTGATGCTTCTGCGCGGCGTGGAACACGCCGACACCACCACCCTCATAAGGCACGAAGCGCCATTCGGCACCAGCCGCGAGGCCTATAAATCGGTGGTGGCAGGCAAGGCGAAAGGCGCGTTTCAGGGCAAGATCGCGGTAGCATCCGGCGCGCAGAAAACCGACGCGGCGCAATCGAGCAAGGCGCTTTTGCTATCCGATCAAGCCGAGATGAACGCCAAGCCGGAACTGGAAATTTTCGCCGACGACGTCAAATGCAGCCACGGTTGCGCGGTGGGCGATCTCGATACGGACGCGCTTTTTTACCTGCGCGCGCGCGGCATCGGCGAACGGGACGCGCGGGCGCTTTTGATCCGCGCCTTCGCCGAGGAAGCGATCGACGGTATCCCGGTCAAGGAATGGCGCGATTTCTGCCGCGCGCAAACCAAGGAATGGTGCGATGAGCAAAATTGAACCCGCCAGCCCCGTCTGCTACGCGACCGAAGACGAGTTGTTCGCCTGTTCCGCGCCGCGCGAATTCGATGTCGCGCATTACCGCAAGGATTTCCCGATCCTCGCGCAACAAATCCACGGCCATCCGCTGGTCTATCTCGACAGCGCCGCCAGCGCGCAAAAGCCACGGCAAGTGATCGAGGCGATGACCCGCTTCATGGAAAACGACTACGCCAACATTCATCGCGGCGTGCATGAACTTTCGCTGCGCGCGACCGACGCCTATGAAGCCGCGCGCGAAACGGTGCGGCGCTTCCTCAATGCCGGCCGCATGGAAGAAATCACCTTCACCCGCAACGCGACCGAGGCGATCAACCTGGTTGCCGCGAGCTGGGGCCGCAAAAACCTGAAAACAGGCGACGAAATCCTCATCACCGCGCTCGAACATCACGCCAACATCGTGCCGTGGCAGATGCTGCGCGAGGAAATCGGCATCACGCTGCGCGTAGTTCCCGTCACGCCGGAAGGCGACGTGCGTATCGAGGACGTGAAGGCCGCGCTATCGCCGAAAACGAAACTGGTCGCCACCGCGCATATTTCCAACGCGCTCGGCACCATCCTGCCCATCAAGGAAATCATCGCACTGGCGCATGAAACGGGCGCGCTGGCTCTCATCGACGGCGCGCAGGCGGTCAGTCATATGCAAACCGATGTCCGCGATCTCGACGCCGATTTCTATGTCTTTTCCGGCCACAAGCTTTATGGCCCGGCCGGCATCGGCGTGCTTTACGGCAAATTCGACGTGCTGAAGGAGATGCCGCCCTACCAGACCGGCGGCGACATGATCGCCAGCGTCACGTTCGGCAAAACCACTTTCAAGGAGCCGCCGCACCGTTTCGAGGCCGGCACGCCGGCAATCACCGAAGCCGTCGGCCTCGCTGCGGCGATCGATTACGTTTCGACCATCGGCCTCAATCGCATCGCGCGGCACGAGGCTGAACTCCTCGCCTACGCGACCGACAAATTGCGCCATATCAACAGCCTCAAAATCATCGGCACGGCGGCGCAAAAAGCCGGCGTCATTTCTTTCACCATGGAAGGCGCGCATCCGCACGACATCGGCACCGTGCTCGACCGGCATGGGATAGCAATCCGCGCCGGCCATCATTGCGCCCAGCCCTTGATGGAGCATCTCGGCCTCACGGCGACGGCGCGCGCCTCTTTCGGCCTCTACAACACAAAAGACGAAATCGATATCCTCGCCGCTGCGCTGGAAAAAACGCGGGAGATTTTCGCATGAGCCAATCCGCCCTCGATAGCGACCTGCGCGATCTCTATCAGGATTTGATCCTCGATCACGGCAAGCATCCGCGCAATTTCCGCGTTTTGCCACAGGCCAACCGCGAGGCTTTGGGGCATAATCCGCTCTGCGGCGACCGCCTCACGCTTTATCTCACGGTCGGCGCGGACGGCATCATAAAGGACGCCGCGTTTCAGGGCAGCGGTTGCGCAATCTCCGTCGCCTCGGCCTCGATGATGACGGAAATGCTGAAAGGCCGCACGATAGAAGAGGCGCAAAAATTGTTCGCTTACCTGCACGCCTCCTGCACCGGCCTTGAGGCCGACGCCGCCGTCATCGCCGAAGACGACCGTGGCCGTTTGCAGGCGCTTGCCGGCGTGCGCCATTACCCGATGCGGGTGAAATGCGCGACGCTCGCCTGGCACACGCTGCAGGCGGCGCTCAAAAACGAGCAAAAGGTATCGACCGAATGAACGAAGCCGCCAAAACGACCGAAACTCCCGCCGCGACGCTGGAGGAAAAAGTGATCGAGCGGCTGCGCACGGTGTTCGACCCGGAAATCCCGGTCAATATCTTCGATCTCGGCCTTATATATAAGATCGAAGCGCAGCCGGCGGCGGATGGCGGTTTTGACCTCGCCATCGACATGACGTTAACCGCGCCCGCCTGCCCGGTCGCGGGGCAAATGCCGGGCATGGTCGAAAAGGCGGTTGAAGGCCTGCCTGAGCTTCACCATATAAAGGTGGAGCTGGTATGGGATCCGCCATGGGACAAATCCCGCATGTCGGACGAAGCGCGGATGCAATTGGGATTTATGTAGGTGCTAGGTGCTAGGTGCTAGGTGCTAGGTGCTAGGTGCTAGGTGCTAGGAATTGGAGGATGTGATGAATGTCTGTCAACCTAAATCGCGGAAACAGCCTGCTGGCACCTAGCAACTAGCCACCAGCAACTGGGAGAAATCATGTCCCTCGACAACATCACCGGCCCCGAAGTGCCGGCCGCGCCAAAGCAAGGCGCCCTCCTCACCATCACCGAAGCGGCGGCCGCGCGCATCCGCCATTTGCTGGGTCAGAAAGAACCGCGCCCGGAGGCGGTGATCGTGTCCGTCACCAGCAAGGGATGCTCGGGCCTGCGTTACGATTTGCAATATCTCGATGCGCTTGCCGCCAAGCCCAAATTCGCCGATGAAATTTCCCAGCACGGCGTCACGGTGGTGATCGACCCGAAAGCCACGCTCTACATCGCCGGTTCCGTGATGGATTACAAGGAAAGCCCGGCCCGCGCGGGTTTCGACTTCGCCAATCCCAACGAAACCGGGCGCTGCGGCTGCGGCGAAAGCTTCTCGGTCGCGCCGGAACTGGCCGGGAAACGATAGAGCATTTCGCGAAAAGGTTGACGCAACATCGGGCGTCATGCCCGCGCAGGCGGGCATCCATCTTAACGGAATCCGATTTGGTTTATAATCCCGGCGAAAGGCAATCGCATTACGGCCTGCGCTAAGCGGCCGCAGGCGCGGGTGCTTGATCGGCGAGATAACGAATGGCATCGTCGAAGGAGGATCCCGGCAAGCACGTGACGTTGGCGACACCGAAACGGTCGGCAAGTTCGCGCTCGACCCGGAACTCGCTGGTACGGCGGGCGCGGGCAACATAGGCGACAAGGGCGCCAAGCGCCGTCACTTGATCGGCCGAAACGGCGGCGGCCCTGCCAAGGGCGATGTGCTGCATCCAATCACCCGCCGCCGGGACGACGGCCCGGGAATCGGGAACCGGGGCAGGCAAGCCGGCGGGATTGGTTGTCAAATCATCGATCATATCGTTGCCCGGAAATTGCGTTTTGGGCTTCGCGCCAGCCCTTAAATTTCAAATTTACAACCGCCAATTGCAAAACAATTTCGTTCAATATCCCAATAGGGTATTTGGTATAATACATGCCAATGGTCGGGAATAAAATACCCAAAATTAGTTGCGCATACGGACCGATTGGTTTATAAACCGTTAAAACGAGGATTGGATGAATTACCTTTTGCCAGAATCCGACATTGCAACTAAAGGGGCGCTTGCCGAGCACGCCCTTAAAAAGGTAAGTCTATGCCTGAATTTGGATGTTCAGGATAATGAACGGCGTCCGAAGCGACGGCTTAAACTTTCGACAAAAACAAAACGCTCGCGTTACGGCGCTGCAGGAGAGGACATGATCACCGCCGCCCAACTGCGCGCCGCGCGAGGATTGCTGGACTGGACGCGCGCCGACCTCGCCAAGGCCGCCGCGATCTCGCCGGAAACCGTCAAGAACATCGAGCACGGCACCTTCAAGCCGCAAGAAGGCACGGCCGAAGCCATCATCAAGGCCTTCGCCGCGTATGATGTGGAGTTTACGGCGGAAGAAGGTGTTCGTAAAGCCAATCGCTCGGTCATAGTGTTCCCGGGCATCGATGGTTATGGAAATTTTCTCAACTTTATTTACGAGCAGATGAAGAACGGTGGGAACGCGTATCAGCTTAATTATCCGGATTCGGTTATCAACCGTTTTGGAGGAGATGCGGGTAAATCATATCTCGAACGAATGTCCAAGATTCCCGACCTCAACGCAAAATGCCT
>DATKSH010000300.1:0-4128 GCA_035531735.1 Alphaproteobacteria bacterium | reverse complement strand
CGGCGCAGACCTCGACGCCCATCGCGGTGACGGTCTTGATTTCCTCGGCCACGCGCTCGACCGTGTCGGGATCGAGCCCGTATTCGCGCTCGCCCATCAGCGCCTCGCCGGACAATTTGACCAGCACGCGCTTGTAGCGGGCGGTTGTATTTGCAGGAGCTTTGCTCGGCATGTTCGCTTTCTCGGCCGGATTGATCATGAAGGAATTCGGGTTCGGGGTTCAACTCTCAATACCATGTATAGACAGAACCTTCAATTAGCGTTCCCCGCCCCTTGCGGGCGGGGTCAGGGGTGGGGTTGTCGAAGCACGCGATTTTGCTTCGCCATAAAGCGTTTCGATGACGCCATCCAGATTTGTTAAAACATCTTCATTCGTGAAACGGACAACCTTGAATCCCCTGCCATTTAAAAATTCGGTTCTCTTGCGGTCATAGACTTGCGTATTGTCATGCGAACTTCCGTCCAGCTCGACCACGAGTTTCAGGCCGAAACATACAAAATCGACTATGTAAGGATCGATCGGCTGCTGATGGCGAAACTTCAGCCCGGAAACCTTGCGCATGTCGCGCAACGCAGCCCACATTTTTTGTTCGGCAAGCGACATGCTTCGGCGCAAATTTTTCGCGCGTTTGTAGGTTTCGGGAGAATTCCGGTGCCGTGCGTATGGAATCATGGGCGACGCCCTGAGCGTTACCCTGAATTTGGCACAACTCCCCTTGCTTGAACAACCCCACCCCTGTCCCCGCCCGCAAGGGGCGGGGAACGCCAATGGATAGAGAGGAACGTTAACGGATAGATTGGGTTTAACGAGAGACTACGACGCCATCTTGGCGACTTCAGCGGCGAAATCGTCCTGCGCCTTTTCGATGCCTTCGCCGAGTTGATAGCGGGCGAAGCCCTTAACCGCGACCGGCGATCCCAGCGATTGGCCGGCTTTCTCGATCACATCCTTGACGCGGCTTTCGCCGTCGATGACGTAAAGCTGCTCCATCAGCACAACGTCCTCATAATATTTGCGTAATTTTCCTTCGATCATCTTGGCAGCGATCTCCGGCGGCTTGCCGCTTTGCTTGATCTGATCCATGAGGATGTCGCGCTCGCGCTGAAGGTTCTTTTGATCAACCTCGGCGATGGTCAGGGCTTCGGGGCGCGCGGCGGCGATATGCATCGCCAGCTGCTTGCCGAGTTCCATCAATTTGCCGGCATCGGCGGATGACTCCAGCGCCACCAGCACGCCGATCTTGCCGATGTTCGGCGCGAGGGCATTATGCACATAGGTGGCGACCGCGCCTTGCGAAACGGCCAGATGCGCGACGCGGCGGATGGTCAGATTCTCGCCGATAGTGGCGATGTGATGCGTCAACTTGTCGGCAACCGACATGCCGTCGAGATGTTTCTTGTCTTTTAACGTCTCGGCGTCCGCGCCGGATTCCAACGCGATCTGCGCGACCTCGAGGACGAATTGCTGGAACGCCTCGTTGCGGGCGACGAAATCGGTTTCGGCGTTGATCTCGACCATCGCCGCTTTCTTGCCCGACGCGGCGACGCCGACCAGCCCGTCGGCCGCCGTGCGACCGGCCTTCTTGGCAGCCGCCGACAATCCCTTTTTGCGCAACCAGTCGATGGCCGCTTCCATGTCGCCATTAGTTTCGGAAAGCGCCTTCTTGCAATCCATCATGCCGGCGCCGGTCTTTTCGCGCAGTTCCTTGACCATTTGGGCGGTGATTTCGGGCATGTCGTCTCCATCAAGTTGCTGGTTGCTAGTGGCTAGGTGCTAGCAACTAGAACCTAGCCACTAGCAACTCACTCAGGCGTTCGCCGCCGCAGCCGGCTCTTCCGCCGGCGCCTTGGTTTCGCCCTCCGGCACCTTTTCCGACGCGCCGGCATCCTTGTCGCCGGACATCAGTTCGGCCTCGAGGCCGTCCAGCACCGCCTGCGAGGCGAGATCGCAATAAAGTTCGATCGCGCGGGACGCGTCGTCGTTGCCGGGGATCGGGAAGGCGATGTGGGTGGGGTCGGAATTGCTGTCCACCACCGCGATCACCGGCAAGCCGAGCTTGGTCGCTTCCTCGACCGCGATGTTTTCCTTGATGGTGTCGATGATGAAGAGAATGTCCGGCAGGCCGCCCATGTCCTTGATGCCGCCCAACGCGCGTTCGAACTTGTCGCGCTCGCGGGTCATTTGCAGCATTTCCTTCTTGGTGAACTGGCCGGCTTCCTTTTCCAGCTTTTCGTCGATCTCGCGCAGGCGCTTGATCGATTGCGAGATGGTTTTCCAGTTGGTCAGCATGCCGCCGAGCCAACGGTGGTTGACGTAATACTGGCCGCAACGCTTGGCCGCTTCGGCGATGCGTCCCTGCGCCTGCCGCTTGGTGCCGACGAACAGGATGCGCCCGCCGGACGCCGCCGTGTCGCGCATGGTTTGCAGGGCGCGCTGCATCAAGGGCACCGTCTGTTCGAGATCGATGATGTGCACGTTGTTGCGCACACCGAACAGGTAGGGCTGCATTTTGGGGTTCCAGCGCCGGGTGTTGTGGCCGAAATGAACGCCGGCCTCGAACAATGGACGCAAAGCCACGACGGGCATGGTCATGTGGTCTTCCTTTCTCCGGTTGAGCCGCCATACGCCAAAGAGCCTTTTCGGGCACCGGATGGTTCCGACGGGATTGACCGCAAGAACCGGGCGTATGTGAGTTTTAAAGTTCGCTTGGGGGATCATCCCTAAAGCACGGGTTTTATAGGTCAATGAGGCGGCGGAAAGCAACCTGTTTTTGCGTCATTTTGATCATTGTCCGATCAAATGGGGCAGCGTCATGCCCGCGCTCGGCGCGGGCATCCACGTGTTTTTTACAACGTGGATGGCCGGGCCAAGCCCGGCCATGACGATGTTGTTAGGACGGTTAATTATCCAACGGTCGTTGGCTACTTACTGGCCGAAGGTTAAAGCCTGCGTCGGCAAGGGTTTTTGCATGACAGCCTCAAGCGCCGTCCAATACATGGACTGGTCGGCCAACAAACGGCCGGCGAGCTTGGCCAAGGCCGGGTCCTTGAAACCGGGTATGGCAGCGATGGTGGCGTCGGCGCCTTGATGCTCCAGCTTGGCCAGCATCTGCAAAACGGCATCCGGCGTCTTGAGCGTCGAGGCATTGAGGCCTTGCGCGTAAACCTTGGCGGCCTGCGCCACGACCGGCGCGCCGCCGCGTTCCTTGACCGCCGCGATCAGGCTATCGACATGGGCCTTGTGCTGACTCTGGAACAGAAGCGCGACGTTGAGCGCCGGTTGCCCCAGCAATCCGCCGTCGATGGCGATTTGATAGGCGGCGACATATTCGTTTTCGAGCGCCAGCAATTTGTCGAGGCCGGCGACATCGGCGCTGGCGGCGGGCGCAGACATGGCCGGCGCCGTGGGTGGCGAGGTCACGGCGGCGGCGAAGGCCGGCGGCGCGGCGATCATGAACAAGACCGGAAGCACGAAGGTCGCGGCAAGACCGCGCCGCGCAAGCACCGGGATGAGGCGGGATGGCATGTGGGCCTCCTTGGAATTTTTTCAGTGGCGGAAAAACAGGGGGACAGTATTTTTAACGCTAAATAAAAAAAGAGAGACAAGCAACCATGAATGAACCCATGTACCCCGGAAGAACGGTCGAATTCCCTCCCCCTTGTGGGGAGGGTTAGGGGTGGGGGCGTTCGGCAAGTACGACGCTTGACTTTGAGCGCTGCACCAAGCCGTGCTCCCCCACCCCTAACCCCTCCCACGAGGGGAGGGGAACAGGCCGTCCGACTTGGCTAATTCATTCCATCAAGTTGAAAGAGATTCTAACAACCATCAAACCTAATACTCACTCACGTCCAGCCCGCCGCCGAGGGCGCGCAAATCGGCCTTGACGGTTTCGCTCAACTGCCACGCGCCGGGCAATTCCATTTCGGCTTCCTCGCCGCCGTCGAGTTCCAGTTGCAGCGTCACGCGCCCGCGTCCCTTCGGCGCTTGCGCGAGGAATTTTTGCACATCGGAAACGCTCGCGGCGTCATAAAGCCGCACGCGCACGCCCGCGGCAGCGCGTTCCGCCGCCGGGGCCAGCGGTTCGATGCTGCGGGCGATGAAGCGAATGTCGCCGCCCCTTCCCTGCC
>DATKSH010000299.1:0-5508 GCA_035531735.1 Alphaproteobacteria bacterium | reverse complement strand
CTGGAGTTCAAGAAGGGCGATTTTGTCGTCTATCCGGCGCACGGTGTCGGCCGCGTCGAAGGCATCGACACGTTCTCGATCGCCGGTCAGGCGGACGTGATGCTCTACTCGATCGCGTTCGAGCAGGATCGCATGCGCCTCAAGGTGCCGGTGACCAAGGCCAAGACCTCTGGCCTGCGCCGCCTCTCGTCGCGCGACCGTATCCGCGAGGCGATTTCCACCTTGCAAGGCCGCTCGAAGGTGCGCCGCGTGATGTGGAGCCGCCGCGCGCAAGAATACGAATCGAAGATCAATTCCGGCGACCCGGTTTCGATCGCTGAAGTGGTGCGCGATTTGCACCGCGGCAGCGACCAGCCGGAACAGTCCTACAGCGAACGCCAGATTTACCAGGCGGCGCTGGAGCGCTTGGCGCGCGAGTTGGCCGCGGTCGAGAAAATCGACCAGGTCAAGGCCACCGCCAAGCTTGAGAATGTTCTCACGCGCGAGCGCGAGAAGAAGGCCGCTTAAGCAAGGCCGAGCAGAATTTAAGATTTTATTTTTCGCTGTTGCAACTTAACGGGGCGGGCCTTAAAACCCGCCCTGATTTTTTAAAAGGGAGATATTAACCATGGTTTCGTATTCTGGAAATATTCCGCCTCGGGGAAATGATCGTCAGGACCCTTTATTGGCGGCGGCCGATGCGTTTACGCGCCGCACGGGAATATCGGCTGGAAAAGCGGCGGTTACTGGTTTATTAGCAGCGGCCGCCATCGTCTTAGGCGTAGGTTTTTGGCCACAATTCGCGCCGCCTAAACCGCCGACTCAAATGCCGCAATCGGCACTGGCAACGGGACCAAAACAACCTGTATCGATAGGTGCTTTAAAAAATGCTCCCGTGCGTTTTGCCTTTCTGCATTACTAATCCATGGCCGGCATGATTAGAAGTTTGTGTTGGCGATCATGGAAGAATATCTCCCGAATCGATCCGAAACATGCTGGTGTTGGCATTGTGATGAATGAATAAGATTGAGAACTCCGCCGTCCGACAGGAGAACTATTATGTGCCCAGAAGCAACGGACGAAGATTATTATAGCGCCATATATGCCGCCATGGAGGCGGGTATGCCCGAGGCGCAACTGCAGCAAATGCCGAAGTACTTCAGACTTCTTGCGACGAAGGGATTAGGCCGCAAGCGCTCGAAGCCACCAACGAACCACCAAGAAGCACGCGAATATTCCACTCGTTAGTTTTGTTGGATTTGTCGGCTCCTCGGTAACGATATTCCTGATCTTGGTATCGAATTTCTCTATCCATCCCTTGCAGTCGCCTGAGTCGTGTGGTGAGTTGGAACGGTCTTTGCCCGATTCGCCCCGAAGGTCATGCCGTGAACGAAAGATTTGCCGATCTTGGCGCGCCGCGCCGCATCTGGGCGGTCGCCTGCATCAACGGCGACATCGACCGCCTCGCCGCGCTGCACGACCATTTGGCGCGCCGCTTCGGGTTGCGCGACCGCATCGTTTATCTCGGCAATTACCTTGGCGCCCATGCGGGCGCCAATGCCGAGGTGATCGACGAATTGCTGGCCTTCCGCGCGGCAATCCTCGCCAAGCCGGGAATCGAGGCCTCCGACATCGTTTACCTGCGCGGGCCGGCCGAGGAAGCGTGGCAACGCCTTCTGCGCCTGCAATTCGCGCCGGTGCCGGCGCAGGCTTTGGACAAATTGCTGGCGGCCGGGGTCGAAAGCTGGCTGCGGCTTTATGGCGTTAGTCTCAACGACACGCGCTCGATGGCGCGCGCCGGCAGCATGGCGATCACCCGCTGGACCAACCAGTTGCGCGGCTTGCAGCGCATGATGCCGGGGCACGAGGCTCTTGTTTGCGGCATGCGCCGCACCGCCTTCTCGCGTCCTTCGTCCGAACCGCCTTATAAAAAAGTCCTGTTCGTCCCGGCCGGCTTCGATCCCCTGCGCACGCTCGACGATCAAGGCGACGGCCTGTGGTGGCCAACAACCGCCTTTGCTGCCGGCGGCATGGCGCAGGAAACCTATGTACGCGTGGTGCGCGGTTTTGACGCCGCAAATGGCGGGCTCAATCTCGAAAATTCCGCCACCACACTCGATGCCGGCTGCGGGCGCGGCGGAGCCTTGGTGTGCGGCGGCTTTACTCCCAACGGCCAGTTGGCCGATCTTGTCACCGTCGGCGGCGCCAGCGCGCTCGACGGTACGCCTTTCGCGCCGGCCGAGGACGAGGATTTCACCACGCTCGGCGAGCCGGATAGCGCCGGTGCGGCCCTGCCGCCCGAATACCGGTTCGCGGCCACGGCGTAGAATACGGAAAACGGCTGTCAGACCGCCTTTATGTGCCTAGGAACGGTTTATTAATTTCTTTATAGTCTTTCAGGTAGATATTGCCGATTCCTGATCCCTGTATTCTGCTTTCCGATGCCCCGCACCCTCGTCCGTTCGCGCGCCCGCGCCCGTAAATCGACCTTACTGCCCGACAGTCTCAGGGCCGGCATGGGCCGCGCCGGCGCGCGCTTTACCGGCGGGATCATGATCCTGTCGGCGGCCACTTTGGCGGTCGCGGTGGCGACCTACAATCCCGCCGATCCTTCATGGAACACGGCCGCCCTCAATGGCGGCGCGGTGCATAACTGGGCCGGCCCGGCCGGCAGTTATGGCGCCGATTTCCTGTGGCAGTGTTTCGGCGTCGGCAGTTTTTTGGCCGCCATCGTGCTGGCGGCATGGGGCTGGCGCGTGGCCTCGCGGCGCGGGCTCGATCTGCTCGGCTGGCGGGCGCTGGCTGCGTTTTGCGCAATGCTGGGATTTGCCGTTGGCGCGGGCGCGGCGCTCGACGTCAAAACCGCGCCCGGCGGGACGCTTTACGGCGGCGCGCTTGGCAAAGTGCTTGGCGCACCCCTGATCAAGCTGCTGCCGGCCGGCTGGGCGCATACGGCGATTGCTGCCGGCGCTTCGATCGTGGCGATCGCCGCGCTTTATATGGCCTGCGCCTTGACGCCGGGCGAATGGCATATGGTAGGGCGCGTCATGCATAGGGCCCTCATGGGCGTGGCGCTGATCGCCCGGCGCATGGCGCTCGGCTTCTGGCGCTTTGTGCGCAACAAGCCGGCGGCGGAAGACGATCTCGACGAAGAAGACGAAGATACGTTCAAGATCGCCGACCGCGACGCCGGGGAAAATGAAGCCGAACCGGCTACACGCGCCAAGCCGGTCCGCGCCAAGCCCAAAGGCCCGGTGATTCGCCGCCCAGCCGCGACGGCGCGGCAGGCACGGCTGCCCCTCAGGCCCGAAAGCGACGTCGAATTGCCGCCGCTCGATTTGCTGCAATGGCCGGAAAGCGCGCGCGCGGAGCGCACCGAGATTTCCGAAGAGGCGCTCGAAAAGAACGCCAAGCTGCTGGAATCGGTGCTGGCCGATTTCGGCGTCAACGGAGCCGTCACCAAGGTCAGCCCCGGCCCGGTCGTCACGCTCTATGAACTGGAACCCTCGCCCGGCACCCGCGCCGCGCGCGTAATTTCCCTTGCCGACGACATCGCCCGCAATATGAGTGCGGCTTCGGTGCGCGTCGCCACCGTGCCGGGCCGCAACGTCATCGGCATCGAATTGCCCAACGCGCGGCGCGAGACGGTTTATTTGCGCGAATTGCTCTCCAGCGAGGTTTATAGCGACGCCAACGGCACGCTGCCGCTGGTGCTGGGCAAGGACATCGCCGGGCAAGGGGTGATCGCCGACCTCGCCCGCATGCCGCATTTGCTGATCGCCGGCACCACCGGCTCCGGCAAGTCGGTCGCCATCAACACGATGATCTTGTCGCTGCTTTACCGACTGCCGCCGCAGAAATGCCGCTTCATCATGATCGATCCCAAGATGCTGGAACTGTCGGTCTATGAAGGCATTCCGCATCTGCTGGCCCCGGTGGTGACGGAGCCCAAGAAGGCGATCATGGCGCTGCGCTGGACGGTGCGCGAGATGGAGGAACGCTATCGCGCGATGTCGAAGCTCGGCGTGCGCAATATCGAGGGCTATAACGCGCGGTTGCGCGAGGCGGCCAAGCAGGGCGAAAACCTCACCCGCACGGTGCAGACCGGCTTCGACCGCGAAACCGGCAAGCCGATTTACGAGGAGCAGCCGCTCGATCTCACCGAATTGCCCTATATCGTCGTGATCGTCGACGAGATGGCGGATTTGATGATCGTCGCCGGCAAGGAGATCGAAGGTGCGGTGCAGCGTCTGGCGCAAATGGCGCGTGCCGCCGGCATTCATATTTTGATGGCGACGCAACGACCCTCGGTCGACGTCATCACCGGCACCATCAAGGCCAATTTCCCGACCCGCATCAGCTTTCAGGTCACATCCAAGATCGACAGCCGCACGATTTTGGGCGAGCAAGGCGCGGAGCAGTTGTTGGGGCAAGGCGACATGCTGCATATGGCCGGCGGCGGGCGCATCACCCGCGTGCATGGACCCTTCGTGCGCGACGACGAGGTCGAGGCAGTGGTCAAGTTCCTCAAGAAGCAGGGCGAACCCGAATATCTCGACGAGGTGACGGAAGACGATGGCGGCGGCGGCGATTTCGGCGGCGGATCGGGCGGCGGCTTCGGCGGTAACATGAATTCCGGCGACGAGCTTTACGACAAGGCGGTCGATCTGGTGCTGCGCGAGCAAAAGGCCTCGACCAGTTTCCTCCAGCGCCATTTGCAGTTGGGCTACAACAAGGCCGCGACCCTAATCGAACGCATGGAGCGCGAAGGCCTCATCAGCCATGCAACCGCGACCGGCAAGCGGGAAGTGTTCGGAAGGGATCAGAATGAATAATGGGTTGATAAATAATAACTTTTTTTTGATTAGCGAAGTCTTAGGCGTGAGCATATAGAATGAAGTGAGAATTTTTATTTTTTATGAATGTTGAACCAATTGCGGACACAAAAAATATGGGTTCGGACAATATACCTGTTTTCGAAACCGGCTTTGACGATTCCCCTGGCGCGCCTTCCAATCCACGCAAATTGCTTTTCATCACGCCGGGCGTAACCCCCCAACAACAAGATGGAAGGCAAAATGAAGTTAAGAGCATGTTGCGGGATATTTCCCCTCATGCCACAGTTTTGTATACGCATGGCGAATGGGCGGAAGCCGATATTTTGCACGCAATCAGCCAACAAGTCAGAAAATACGGCACACTGAAAGAAATCGTCATCGATTCACACGGCAATCCCAATCACCTATATGCAACACACCAAGCAAAACCTGCTCCCAATACATTCTTTGGCACAGATAATCTTTTAAACAAGCTTCAGAACATGCAAACGGCTCTCGGCACAAAAATTGCTGACAGAATTGTATTCATGGGATGTGACGTCATGACGGATCTGGCTCCCAATTGGGTCGACTATTATCGCAACAAGGCTAAAAGCCTTGGTACCGAAATTGTTGGTAATTCGTCGATTGGCTGGGGTGGCGATTTTCATGAAGCAGCCGTTGTTCGTTTTGGCGCCGATGGAAGCGTTAG
>DATKSH010000298.1:0-2618 GCA_035531735.1 Alphaproteobacteria bacterium | reverse complement strand
GTTCCAGCTTGACGAAACCGCGATCCAACTCGCCGGTCTTGGCAAGGTCGAACAAACGCTGCTCGGTCGCTTCGATCTGCGCGGTCGCCGGCTTGTCCAGATCGTGTTTATAGGCTTCGATGACGGTATCTTCGCCGAGGGTGATGAGCATGCGGCGCAGATAAAGATCGTGGATCAGGCGCGCGTAATCCTCGACATTGATGATGGTGATGACGCTGGCGGCAAGATCGGCGAGGTATTGTGCGCCACCGACGGCGGCCAAAGCCGGGTCGCTTTCGAACAACCCGCGCAACGTCTTGGGATCGGCGATCTGGCCGCGATTGATCAGCGTCGAAACCGCCTCGTAAATGCGCCCATGCACCGGATCGTAGAAATGCTCGGCGCGCACAATCTCGCCGCATCGCTCATAAGCCACGTTGTTGACCAGCACCGAGCCGAGCAGCGCCTGTTCTGCATCGATGTTATGCGGCGGCGTGCGCGCGGCAACCGGATCGGAGCCGACGACGCGAAGGGCGGGAAGAGTGGCGAGTTCGGGCATGGGACCGGCACTCTATCAGAACGAATCGCGCATTTCATCATGATCCGAAGCATGAAGCGCGCGCCGCAAGCCTGTGGATTGCGGGGATAACGGGGGTATTGGTTAATTCTTCAAGGCAACGACGATCCGCCGGTTCTGCTTGCCCTTACTTTCGATCTTCAAAACCTCGACCGGGCCGATCTCGCCGGTCGCCTTGACATGCGTGCCGCCGCAGGGCTGCAAATCGACACCGTCGCCGACCCGCAGCAAGCGCACGCGGCCCATGCCAGTGGGAGGCTTGACCGACATGGTGCGGACAAGGTCGGGTTGCGCCGCCAGTTCCTCATCCGTGATCCATTGCTCGGCGACTGCGTGGTTCTCACCGATCAGGCGGTTGAGTTCGGCGGCAATATGATCCTTGTCCGGCGGGTTTTCCGGAATATTGAAATCGAGCCGGCTTTTGTCGGCCCCGACCTGCCCGCCCGTTACCGCCGCTTCGCGCAACAGAGCGCTGAGCAAATGCAGGCATGTATGCATCCGCATATGCGCGTAGCGCCGATCCCAATCGAGCGCGATTTCCACTTCATCGCCCGGTGCGGGCAGGGTGGAGTCTTCGGCAAGGATATGCGAAAAATCGTCCGGCTGGCCCTCGGCGCGGAATTTGCGCGTGTCGGCGATTTTGGCCTCGCCCCCATTCCAACGCATCACGCCCGTATCGCCGGGCTGGCCGCCGGCCGTCGCATAGAAAACCGTGCGATCCAGCCGCACGCCCTCCGGCCCCGCCGCCATGACCTTGGCCGTGCAGGTTTGGAGATAGGCGTCGTCGCGGAAGAGGAGCTGGGCGGGCATTTAGTTGCTGGTGGCCAGGTGCTAGTTGCTAGCGGTTCATAATTGATGGATGGAAATATACACAAATTGATAGACCAATACATCAGACAGTTTTCCTAGCACCCAGCCACTAGCAACGAGCCCCTAAATTATCGGCGTCCCCACATCGCTGACCAGCCAGCGGCTGCGTAATTCGGTGTGATGCATGGCGAACCATTGCAGGGCGATGAGCGTCAGGGCGTCACGGATCTGATTGCCGTAAAGCAGGCTGATGGCCTTGGCGGCGTCCAGCACATGCACGCGAATATCCTCGTCCTCATGGGCGAGGCCGCGTACGCTGCCTTCGGCGGGAGCCGCCACGCGGGCGGCGAACAGCGCAATGTGTTCCGAAGTGCCGCCGGGACTGGAATAATAATTGGCGATCGCATGCAATTCCTGCACCTCGCAGCCGGTTTCCTCCAAAGTCTCGCGCCGCGCAGCCTGTTCCGGCGTCTCGCCGCCGTCGATGATGCCGGCGACGGCTTCGGTGATCCACGGCTCCTCACCCGCTGCCAAAGGCCCGGTGCGGAACTGCTCGACCAGCACCACCTTGTCGCGCACCGGGTCGAACGGCAAAATCCCGGCGACGTTACCGTTGCGGTCGAACACCTCGCGCGTGAAAGGCCGGCTCCAATCGCCGGCGAAACGCTCATGCCGCACATGGAAACGATCGACGCGGAAATAGCCCTGAAACAGGGTTTCGCGTTCGAGGATCTGGAATTTTTTTTCGCTCATTAGTCGATTCATGCAGTCAATCATGTGGGGCTTGGCGGATCGCCGATACCGGCCGGGTGCCTTCGAAATAAACCCGCAGATTGCCCATCGCATCGACCGGCTTGCGCGTTGTGTTGTCGTAAGTCGTTATGACTTGGTACTTGTGGTCCTTGTATATCTGCAATCCGTCACCGCCGCCGCCATAGTGGTCGGTCCAAGCCAAAACGTCGCGGCCGGGAACGTTCCGGGCCATGCCTTTCCATACGGTTTTTCGCGCGGTTTCATCGTAAAGCTCGACCGATTGCCCATACGGATGCAAATGCATCTTGATGTATTGAATCCTGCCGTTTCGCAAGAAGCTTGAGGAAGAAGGAACCTCCGAGCGATACACATGGACACCCGGCGGCACTTCGAAATGCAAGACTTTCGATCCCATGGAAAGGTGATCGGGCATATGCATTCCGGTCGCATATGTCGGTCCGAGTGTGAAGACGCTGGTGGTAACCAGTCGGCGCAGGCC
>DATKSH010000297.1:0-5287 GCA_035531735.1 Alphaproteobacteria bacterium | reverse complement strand
GTTCCAGGAACCGCGCGATGCTGAGATCGATTTTGCTCGAGACGCCGCCCAGCATCTCGGCCGCGCTTTCGGCGGCGTTGAGCAGGCTGGTTTCCTGCATGCGCGAGGTGTCGGCCAGCTTCTTGCCGTTGGTGAGAGCCTGGTCGAGCGCCTCGGTCCATTGGCGGGTGTTGGTTTCGATGTCGTCGATCATGCGGGCGATCTGGTCGCGGGTGCCTTCGACCTGGCGCGCGACGCTGTCGCCGTTCTGCACCAGCTTGTCGTCGAGAATGCGCATCATGGTGAACTTGTCTTCCATGAGTTGCTCGACGTGCTGCATATTGCGGCGCACGATGTCCTGAATCTGCTTGACCTGCTCGACGCCGTGCTGCTCGAAATCCTCGAGGTCGACCTTGTGCTCACGCACCTGCTCGATCAGGCCGGCGAAATCGTCGCGGCCCGTGCTTTGCACGCTTTTCAAAAGATCGAGTTGTTCGCGCATCGCCTGGTTGAAGCGGCGCATGCGCGCCTCGGCGACGCCGGACTCGCCGGTGATCATCGCCAATTGGCGACGCAAGGGCTCGGCGACCGATTGAATGTCGGCGGCGCGCTGCAAATAGGCGGCGACCATCCAGATGAGCGCCACCGGCGCGACGACGGCGGTGATGCCGACGGCCCATTCGGCCAGCGGCACGCCGATAAACATATGGGCCGGCCCGGCGCCGACGATCACCAGGAAAACCAAGCCCGCCCACAAGATCGACAGCACCAACCCCATCCAGAACGGCAGCGAGCCCGGCTGCATGCGCGCACGCGCCGGCGGGCGGGCGGCTTGCGAAGGCCGCACGGTCGAAGGCAGGGTGCGCACGGGCTGAGGCGATGGCGAAGCGGAAGGCGACGGCGGAGACTTCTGGTTCATCATGTTCGCCTCAAGAATCCTAATGTAAACCTATGGACTTGCTTATGGACTTGCCTCTGGACTCACGCCGACTTGCGGGGGCCGGGCCAGCGAACGCCCGGCGAGCAAATCGCCGAACGCGCCGCTGGCTGCGTCATAACGACGCCGCGCAAGCGGCAAGGCCCGTCCGTTCCCGGAACGAGGGCGCGACTTTAGCAGTTTCCGCCGGCCAAATGGAAGCTCTAAGAGGTGTTAGAAATACGGGCTTTCCTTTCGATCCGCGCCCGGCGCAGACTTGCTCTCCTTGGCTGGTTTCTTACCCATGATGAGCAAGCGCGAGAGCAAATCGGCATGGAACGTTAACGAAACCAATGATCGTTGCGTAATCGATTCGATATATTTTAGCTTGGGCTTCGCTTGTAAACCTTAGGCGCGCTCTTGTTTCAGGCGGCGTTTAACGCGCGCAAGCGATAAAGCATCTCCAGCGCCTCCTTGGGCGAAAGCTCGTCCGGCTTCAAGGCAGCGAGGAATTTTTCCAGTTCAGGCGCGAGGGGTTTGGCCGGCGCCGACGCTTCTGCCTTGAATGCAGGAAGATGCTCGGCCAGCGCACCTTGTTTTCCATTCTCCGCCTTGGCTTCCAGTTCGGCCAGCACGTCTTCGGCCCGCGCGATCACCGCCTTTGGCAACCCGGCCATTTGTGCGACATGGATTCCATAGGAACGGTCGGCGACGCCTTCCGCCACTTCGTGCAAAAAGATAATCTCCTTTTGCCATTCCCTGATCTTCATGGTGGCGCAGCGCAAAGCCGGCAGCGTCGCGGCCAAGGCCGTCAATTCGTGATAATGCGTGGCGAACAGGGCGCGGCATTTGTTAACCTCGTGCAAATGCTCGACCGTGGCCCATGCAATCGACAACCCGTCATAAGTCGCGGTGCCGCGCCCGATTTCATCCAATATGACCAAGGCGCGCGCGCCGGCCTGATTGAGGATCGCCGCCGTTTCCACCATTTCGACCATGAAGGTCGAGCGCCCGCGCGCCAGATCGTCCGACGCGCCGACGCGGCTGAAGAGGCGATCCACCACGCCGATATGGGCGGATTGTGCCGGCACAAAACTGCCGGTCTGCGCCAGAATGGCGATCAGGGCGTTCTGGCGCAGGAACGTGGATTTGCCGGCCATATTGGGGCCGGTCAGGAGCCATAGGCGGTTTTCCGGCACGAGGTCGCAATCATTGGCGATGAATGAAACGCCCTGCTCCTTCAGGGCCGGTTCGACCACCGGATGGCGGCCGCCTTTGATTTCAAAAGTGAGGGAATCGTCAACAAGGGGCCGCGCGTAATCCTGCTCGACCGTCAGTTCGGCCAAAGCCGAAACGACATCGAGCGCCGCCATCGCCTCGGCGGTTTGGCGCAAGCTTGCGTGATGCTGCATCGCATCGGCGACAAGGTTTTCGAACAATTGCATTTCGAGCGCGAGGGCCTTGTCGCCGGCTTCGCTCAGTTTGCGCGCCAGTTCGCCAAGCTCGACGGTGGTAAAGCGGATCGCGCCGGCCAAGCTTTGCCGGTGGATGAACACATCCTTTTGCGCGAGAAGTTTATCCGCATGCGTCGGCGTCACCTCGATGTAATAGCCGATCACCTGATTGTGGCGGATCTTCAAGCCCGGCGTGCCACTTTTGTCGGCATATTTCTGCTGGAGATTGGCGATATGCCGACGGCTGTCGTCGCGCAGCGCGATCAACTCGTCCAGTTGCGGCGCGAAACCGCGGGCGATGAAATTGCCGTCGCGCGCCAGCATTGGCAATTCGGCCGCCAGAGCCCGGCCCAATTTATCTGCCACCGCGTTATGCTCGTCGAGCGCGGATGTTTCTTCGCGCAATTCCGCCGGAAGTTTTTTGGGATCGATGCCGAGCAAGGCGCCGCGCATGATTTCGGCCTCTTTCAGCGCATCGCGCAGAGCGGCAAGATCGCGCGGGCCGCCACGCCCGAGCGCAAGCCGCGCCAACGCCCGTTCGAGATCGGGCGTTTTCCGCAAGGCATCGCGCAGCTTGTCGCGTAACGGCGCGGCTTCGACCATAAAAGCGACGGCATCAAGGCGTTTGGTGATCGCCGCCACATCGGTCAAGGGCGCTATGAGGCGCGCGGCCAGCAATCGCGCGCCGGCGGAGGTCATCGTGCGATCGATGGCGGACAGCAAACTGCCCTGCCGTTCGCCGGAAAGGGTGCGCGTCAATTCGAGATTGCGCCTTGTGGCGGGATCGATAGCCATGATTTGCGCCGCGCCCGATTTCTGCGGATGGGCGAGATGCGGCAATTCGCTTTTCTGCGTCAGCGCCGCGTAATCGAGCAAAGCGCCGAGGGCCGCGATCTCGCCGCGCGCAAAATCGCCGAACGCGGCCAGTTCCTTGACCTTATATAGGCCGCACAGCCGCCGCCGCGCATTGTCGCTATCGAAACGGCTCGGCGGCTGTGACGCCAGCCGATCCTTCCACGGCGCGAAAATCTCGAACAATTCCGGCCGTTCAAGCAGTTTTTGCGACACCAGGATTTCGCTGGCGTCGACACGCGCCAAGGCGCCGCCCAGTTCCGCCGCGCCCATGCTTTCGACGCGCGGCTGGCCGGAGGCGAGGTCGAGCCACGCCAGCGCCAATTCCTCGCCGACACCGGCAAGGCAAGCTAGGTGATTACTGGCGCGCGCATCGAGCAACGCCTCCTCGGTTATAGTGCCGGGCGTGATGACGCGGATCACCTCGCGGGTGACGATCGATTTGTTGCCGCGCTTTTTGGCTTCCTCCGGCGTTTCCCGCTGCTCGCAAATGGCGACGCGGAAGCCGGCCTTGATCAGCTTGGCGAGATAACCCTCATAGGAATGCGCCGGCACGCCGCACATCGGCACGTCTTTGCCCTGATGCTGGCCGCGCTTGGTCAGCGCGATGTCGAGCGCGCGCGACGCGCGCACCGCATCCTCGAAAAACAATTCGTAAAAATCGCCGAGGCGGAAGAACAGCAGGCAATCGGCATGCTGCGCCTTGACCGCGAGATACTGAGTCATTAAAGGCGTCGCGGCTTCCTCGGCCGGAAGGCCGGGCAAAAAAGAGGCTTGGCTTTGCGCAGAAGTCATGATCGTTCCGCTTCTCGAATGGACGGCTTGCCGAAAGGCGAATTTAGCCGTTATCGTGCGCCGTTAGGAAGGGGCAAGTTGAAGGACGTATGGTGCGGCGTGGTTCCTCCCCCCTTGGGGAGAGGATAGGCCGCCTTAAAATTTGCGCAGCAAATTTTTTAGGCGGCCTTGGTGGGGGGTCTTGCGTATCTCGACCCCCCACCCAACCCTCCCCCCAAAGGGGGAGGGCTTTGCGCCGGTCTTAGCCGAAAGATGGTTTCTGCATTTGTGATGATAAAGGACTACCGGAAATCGAGGAAACCGCCGTGCCGAAACTGCGCCTTGGCATCAATATCGATCACGTCGCGACTTTGCGCAACGCGCGGAAGCGCAACGCAGAAGCGCATCCCGATTTGCTGCGCGCGGCGAAAGAGGCCATCGCGGGCGGCGCCGACAGCATCACCTTTCATTTGCGCGAGGACCGGCGGCACATTCTGGATGACGATTTCGCGCGTTTGCAAAAAGACATCACCGCCTCGCTCAACATGGAAATGGCGGCGACCGAGGAGATGCAGCGCATCGCCCTTGCCGCCAAGCCGCAGGCGGTTTGCCTTGTCCCGGAGAACCGGCAGGAAGTGACGACGGAAGGCGGGCTCGACGCCCACGCGGAGGGCAATCATCTGACGCCCTTCGTCGCGCGATTGAAAGCAGCCGGCATTCAGGTGGCGCTGTTCATCGATCCAGAAGCGCGGCAGGTCGAAGCCGCATCGCATATCGGCGCAACGGCGGTCGAGTTGCACACCGGCGCCTATGCCGAAGCGACCGGCATGGCGAAAAAGGAGGAGCTCGCGCGGTTGCATAAGGCGGCGCGGCAAGCCCATACGTTAGGTCTTGAAGTGCATGCCGGCCATGGGTTGAATTACGACAATGTCGGCGCCATCGCCGCCATCCCCGAAATCGTCGAACTCAACATCGGTCATTTCTTGGTCGGCGAGGCGGTTTTTATCGGCCTTGCCGAAACGGTGCGGAAGATGCGAAGGATTATGGACGAGGCACGTTCATTTCATTAGATACCGAAAGGCGGTACGGACATGCGCATCAAAATAAACCGGGCCAATATACAGCACCGGTTACAACTCCGAAGGTTGACCTTCGTCGAGAAAAGATTGCTTCAGCACAATAAGCTTGAATTGTTCAACCGCATGCACTCCGCGCAAATGATCCAAAAGGCGCTTGGCCATCCGCTCGACAAGCGCACATTTCGGCGCTTCTTGAACTTACAATCGAGGTTGCAACGCGACGGTGCCGAAGC
>DATKSH010000296.1:0-14276 GCA_035531735.1 Alphaproteobacteria bacterium | reverse complement strand
GACAATCTCAAGAAATACGGCGGCTTTGTGCCCGGCATCCGGCCCGGCAAGAACACGGCCGATTACTTCGACTTCGTGCTGACGCGCCTCACGGTTTTGGGCGCGATTTACCTGGTCGCCATCTGCCTGTTGCCGGAATATTTGATGAGTCAGGGCGCGGTCCCGTTCTATCTCGGCGGCACCTCGCTCCTGATTGTCGTCAGCGTGACGATCGACACCATCTCCCGCATCCAGTCCCATCTGATCGCCCACCAGTATGAAGGGCTGATCAAGAAGGCCAAATTGCGCGGTTCCTGAACCGCCCGTCCGTAAAAGGGATCGAGCCCGCATGAACATCATCCTTCTGGGCCCGCCCGGCGCGGGGAAGGGGACGCAGGCGCGCCTTCTCGAAGAAAAATACGGCATGGTCCAAATCGCCACCGGCGACATGTTGCGCGGCGCGATCAAGTGCGGCGAACCGCTTGGCCTCGAAGCGAAAAAGATCATGGCAGAGGGCAAGCTGGTGCCCGACGACCTGATGATCAAGCTGATCGACGGGCGCATCAAGCAACCGGATTGCGGCAAAGGCTTTATCCTCGACGGATTCCCGCGCACGGTGCCGCAAGCCGAGGCGCTCGATACGATGCTGGCCGCGCGTGGCAAAAAGCTCGGTGCCGTAATCGAATTGAAGGTCGATGACGCCGAACTGATTCGCCGCGTTGCCGGCCGCTTCACCTGTGCAAAATGCGGGGCCGGCTACCACGATCAATCCAAGCCGACCGCGAAGCCGGGCGTATGCGATAAATGCGGAAGTACGGAATTCATGCGCCGTCCCGACGACAATCCCGAAACCATGAAGACGCGCCTTGCGACTTATCGCGAGCAAACCGCGCCGATTCTGCCCTATTACCGGGTGCGCGGGATGCTCAAATCGGTCGATGGCATGGCGTCGATGGAGCAGGTTCAGGCGGCGATCGAATCCGTTCTCCGTGCCTTCCAGCCCGCCTGATCGCGGTGCTTTTTCAAAAGCTTAAAGTTTGGTTAGTGCGGGAGAAGTTGCGTAATTCCCCGGCCTTAAAGGGGCTGGCCAAAGGCGCCTTTTTCTATCTACTATAGGTCGTTAGGTTTCTCGCCCCACATCAGTTCCACCCCGCCTTTAACCATGCGGCAAGGTTTTTGTGGCAAAAATTCCCGCTGACCTTTTTGCCTTCAGTCCCGGGGAGTTTTGCCGCTTATTCGAACAGGCCGATCCGCGCGTTCCGCACGGCTTTGCCATCAAGGTTCGAAGGCATCGTGAAGGAGATCGTTCGTGAGCCAGCTTGCCCATCTCAAAGTCCTGATTGCGGATGACCATTTCCTGATCAGGCAGTTTGTGCGTAATACGCTGGCCGATTCGAAAATCACCAATGTCCAGACCGCCGCCGACGGCAACGAGGCCATCGACCTCGTGCAAAAGGCGCAGGAAGCGGGCCAGGCCTACGACATCGTGTTCCTCGACTGGAACATGCCGACCATATCGGGGCTTGAGGTTCTCAGCTATTTCCGCGCCAAGCCCGAATATGCCGGCACCGCCTTCGTCATGCTGACCGCCGAATCCGAGCAGCAGAACATCATGAAGGCCATCAAGGCCGGCGCGACCTCCTACATCATCAAGCCGGTGTCGCCGACCGATCTCGGCAAGAAGCTGTTCGAGATCAACGAATGGATCAAGCGCAAGCGCCAGAGCAGCGGCGCGCAGTTATTACAGGGCTAGCATAAAGACGGGAGCATTCGGCCATCATGTCGCAAACCGCAACCAAGCATCAACCGGCGCGCCTCGCGCTCGACCAGCAACTGGCCCACGAAATCACCAAGGCCGTGCGTAACGCCATGCAGGAAACGTTCGGCGTGGCGGTCGAGGCGGGGCCTTTCGAGGTCGGCGACGGCATGGTGTCGCTGGTCGGCGACGTGTCCGGCGTCATCGGCATCGCGCAGGCACAGCTCGAAGGCACCCTGACCCTGTGCCTGACCTTCGAGACCATCCGCGACCTTCTTCCGCAAATCATCGGCAAGTCGGTGTCGGTCACCCACGAAATGGCGGTCGATGCGGTCGGCGAAATCACCAACATGATTTTCGGCCAGATCAAGGCCGATCTCGGTAGCCGCGGCTATGCCCTCAAGCTCGGCATTCCCTGCGTCGTCACCGGCAAGGGCCATTTCGTCAGCCAGTTCCACCGCGGGAAATACATGATCGTTCCATTTCATCTCGACGGCCAACTGTTCCAGGTTTACGTCGCCCTGCACAACGTCGCCAATGATGGAAACGTGAATTGACGGTGGCGGATGAAACGCCAGCCATGACCAATTCACCCCCCCCAACGTCGCCACCATCGGCGGACGCCGGCGCCAGCCGGGCGGTCCTGACCGAAGCCTCGCGCCAGGTCGATATCATCCATACCTCGCTGGCTGGCATGACCGCCATCGTGCTGGTGCTGCTGGCGGCGGTCGCGCTGCCGGTGTTCGGCAACACGCCGGTTCATCAGTTATGGGCGTTTGTCATCATGGCGCTGGCGGCGCTCGCCGGCATCGGCGGCCTCTATTACATGAATTACCGCGTGCACCGGCACGTCAGCCAGCAGGCGGCGCTGACCGAGGTGCTGGTCAACAGCCTCGGGCAGGGCTTTTTATCGTTCGACCGTGTAGGCTTGTGCGGCCCGATTTATTCGCAGGCGTGCCTTGCGCTGCTGGAAACGGCGCCGGCCGGGCAGCATGTCGCCGACGTCCTGCGCGTCCCGGCCGATCAGCGCGAAAGCTTCAAGGACTGGCTCGACGTCCTGTCCATGCCCAACCACGCGCTCGGCTTCGACGACGTGGTAAAGTTCCTGCCGCAGGTTTTTCCCCATACGCAAGGCTACCGTGTGACCCTCAGCTATAAGCCGGTACGCGCGAAGGATGGCAGCCTCGTGCAGGTGGTAGTGATCGCCACCGACCAGACCGAGGAATACGCGGCCCAGAAACGCGCCCAACAGCAGCAGAATTTCGCCGACATGATTTGCCGTATTTTCAAGGAACGCAACCAGTTCCGCGCAACCCTCGCCCATGTGCGTGCGTTCCTCGAAGCGGCGGAGAAGCCCGACGTCACGCGCGCGACCGCCGCCGGCCTGCTGCGCGATTTGCACACGCTCAAGGCCGCGGTCAAACATTTCAATCTCGGCGAGCTCGGCGACATTGTTCATAAGCTCGAACTCGATCTGCGCAAGGAAGACATCGCGTCCGACGACCAGTTCCGCAGCCGTTTGAGCGAAGGGCGCCGGCAGATCGCCGAAGCGCTGGCGCGGGTCAAGAACGAGGTGCGCGACCTCGTCGGCCACGATTACGAATGGCGCGGCAACATGCACGAGGTCGAGGAAACGGCGATCTACGACTTCGTCCGCGAGTTGCGGGGGCACCACGCCGACCCGGAACTGATCCGCCGCTTCCTCAGCACCATCGCGGCGGTGCCGATCAACGATTGCTTCCGTGCCTTCGAGCGCGAGCTCGGCGATTTGGCCGAAATCGCCGGCAAGCAGGTCAAGCCGGTCCGCTTCACCGGTTCCAATCCGCGCGTCCTGACCCTGCCGATCCAGGAATTCCTGTTCTCGCTCACGCATGTGTGCCGCAACATCGTCGATCACGGCATCGAGCCGTCGATCACGCGCCTTGCGCGCGGCAAGGACCCGGCCGGGCAGGTATCCGTCCATAGCGAAATCCTGCGCGACTCCGGCAAGGAATGGTTGCAGTTGATCATCGCCGACGACGGCAACGGCATCGACCCATCGCGCGTGCGCGCTAAATTGGCGACGCTCGACCCCAACGGAAGCTGGCACAACGAGGACGATCAGAAGATCATCCAGCATATTTTCGGCTGGGGTTTTTCGACCCGCGACGACGTTTCGGAAATGTCCGGCCACGGCGTCGGCATGGAAGCGGTCGAGCGCGAGGTCAGGCTTCTGGGCGGCACCATCGCCGTGCAATCCGAGCTTTACAAAGGCACCCGCTTCGAAATTCGCATTCCTTATGTGCTGGAATTCGACCAATTGGGCAAATCCTCGCCCGCCATGATCGCTGAGGTCGCCGAGCGTAATTTATCTCTTTGATAATCATGGAAGAAATGGCTTTTCGGGCCGGACTCGCGGTTCTTGACAGTCCTTAACCTGTTCCTATATTAAGTGGTCTCGGCTCTCTGTGGGGCCGAGCCCTTTTTTGCGTCCATTGGACAAAGCGTTAACGGCGCCCGCCCTGCGGCGCGACGGTAGCGGTTTTGCCTTGCGGAAGCCGCTTCGAAAGGCCGCAGGCCGCGCGCGTGAAGGGAAAAACATTTTAATTCTTGGGAGAGCATCGTGGCCCGTATTGCAGGTGTGAATATTCCGGCCCAGAAGCCGACACATATCGCGTTGCGTTACATTTATGGTATCGGCCCGACCAATTCGCTGCAGATTTGCGTGCGCACCGGTATCGATCCCGTCAAGCGCATCAATCAACTGACCGAGGCCGAGATTTTAAAAATCCGCGAGGATATCGACAAGAATTACAAGGTCGAAGGCGATTTGCGCCGCGACATTGCCATGAACATCAAGCGCCTGATGGATCTCGGTTGCTATCGCGGCTTGCGCCATCGCAAAGGGTTGCCGGTGCGCGGCCAACGTACGCATACCAATGCGCGCACGAGGAAGGGCAAGGCCAAGCCGATCGCCGGCAAGAAGATCGCGACCAAGAAATAAAGGATTTTCTTGGCGACCCCGGCGAAAGCCGGGGGCGTTTGGGAAATCCTTTATCCCTGCGAAAGCGGGGATCCAGAAAGGAAAGAAGAGATATTATGGCCGAGAAGAAACAGGACACAGCGAAAGCCGCCGAAGCCGCCAAGGAAGGCAAGGGTGCACCGAAGCGCAAGCGCCGCGAGCGCAAGAACATCGTCACCGGTGTCGCGCATGTCAACGCCAGCTTCAATAACACGATCATCACGATTGCTGACGCGCAGGGTAACACCATCGCATGGTCGTCGGCGGGGCTCGCCGGCTTCAAGGGCTCGCGCAAATCGACGCCTTACGCCGCGCAGATCGCCGCCGAGGATGCAGGCCGCAAGGCTATGGAGCATGGGGTCAAGACGCTGGAAGTGGAAGTGAAGGGGCCCGGCACCGGCCGCGAATCGGCGTTGCGCGCCTTGCAGTCGGTCGGCTTCTCGATCACCTCGATCCGCGACGTGACGCCGATCCCGCATAACGGTGTGCGCCCGCCCAAGCGCCGCCGCGTGTAACCAACGATTTAACTTTGAACGAAAGAGGTCGCCCGTGTTGCAGAAGAACTGGAAATCGCTGATCCAACCGAACAAGCAGATTCAGGTGTCGGAGGACAACAAGCGCATGGCGGTGCTGGTGGTCGAACCGCTGGAACGCGGCTTCGGCATGACGCTGGGCAATTCGCTGCGCCGGATTCTCCTCTCGTCGCTGCAGGGCGCGGCCGTCACTTCGGTGCAGATCGAGGGTGTGTTGCACGAATTCTCCTCGATCCCCGGTGTGCGCGAGGACGTGACCGACATCATCCTCAACATCAAGGCGCTGGCGCTGCGTTGCCACAGCGAGGAACCGCGCCGCGTGCGCCTGCGCGCGCAAGGCCCGGGCGAGGTGACCGCCAAGCAGATCGAAACCGGCGCCGAAGTCGAGATCATGAATCCGGAACTGGTCATTTGCACGCTCGATCACGGCGCGCATCTCAACATGGAAATGACGGTCGAGACCGGCCGCGGCTATATTCCCGCCGCTGCTCTCCGCAAGGAAGACACGCCGATCGGCCTGATGCCGATCGACGCCTTGTTCAGCCCCGTGCGCAAGGTCGCCTATAAAGTCGAGAACAGCCGCGTCGGGCAGGTGACCGACTACGACAAATTGTCGTTGCAGGTCGAGACCGACGGCTCGTTGCTGCCGGAAGACGCCATCGCCATCGCCGCGCGTATCCTGCAGGACCAGCTTCAGCTTTTCATCAATTTCGAGGAGCCGAAGCAGTCTATGGGCGCGACCGAGGCGGCCGCCGGCGAGTTGCCGTTCAACCGCAATCTGCTGCGCAAAGTGGACGAACTCGAATTGTCCGTGCGCTCGGCCAATTGCCTCAAGAACGACAACATCGTTTATATCGGCGATTTGGTGCAGAAGTCGGAAGGCGAAATGCTGCGCACGCCGAACTTCGGTCGCAAGAGCCTCAACGAGATCAAGGAAGTGCTCACGCAAATGGGCCTTACTCTCGGCATGCAAATCCCCAACTGGCCGCCGGAGAATATCGAAGATCTGGCCAAGCGGCTGGAAGAGCCGTTTTGAGGTAAGCCATGCGTCACGCAAAAGCCCATCGCAAACTCGGCGTCACCACGACGCACAGGAAGGCCATGTTCGGCAATATGGCGGTGGCGTTGATCGCCAACGAGCAGATCAAGACCACGCTGCCTAAGGCCAAGGAATTGCGCCCGGTGGTCGAGCGCCTTATCACGCTCGGCAAGAAAGGCGGCCTCGCCAATCGCCGCCGCGCGATGTCGATGCTGCACGATCATGAAGCGGTGGCCAAATTGTTCGGGCCCCTTTCGGAACGCTATAAAAAGCGCGCCGGCGGCTATACCCGCGTGCTCAAGGCCGGTTTCCGTTACGGCGACGCGGCGGCGACGGCCTTCATCGAATTCATCGATCGCGATGTCGAGGCCAAGGGCGCCAAGGACCGCGAACGCGCGGCCAAGCAGACCGAGAAAGAAGCCGAGGAGGCGAAGGTTTGACTTTTTCCTCCCCCCTTGAGGGGGAGGATAGAAAATCTTGGCGAATTTCCCGCGAGAGCGGGAAATTCGCTTAGATTTTCTTGGTGAGGGGGCCTTGCCTTTTACCCCCTCACCTGCAAAAACCAAGGACTTACTTCGTAAGTCCAGGTTTTTGCTTCCTCTCCCTCCGGGGGAGAGGAAAAAGTGGCCGAGGATTGAGAATGACCAAATATCTCTTTCTAATCCTCGGCACGGCTTTCCTTGCCGCCTGCGTTTCCGGCCAGCCGCCCGACGACACCTACACCAGTCCCACCACCGGCAAAACCACGGTCATCCAAAGCGACCGCGAAATGTGCGTCAATTCCTGCAACGACGATTACACGCGCTGCATGGACGCTTCGCCGGCTTCGCAAAACCTGCCCGGCGTGCCTTCCTCGACCCCCGGCATGCGTTCCGGCATTTTCGGCGCCAGCGCCGATTGCAAGAGCGAGCTCCGCGACTGCTTGCCGCAGTGCGAGAGCAGCAAATAAAGTCCTGACGAAGCGCTTTCCGCCGATAATCCATATTCGACAAGGGGATAACCCCTTCAAATCCGCGGCGCGGGTGATTATCTTTTCTCCATTCTCTTTTCCACGCTGCTTCACTGTAGGTTGGCCCATGAATAAATCTTTCACCCTCCTCGCCGCCGCCCTGCTGCTTATGGCGGCCCATCCGGTGCATGCCCAAACGCAGGTGCCGCAAACCGCGCAGCAGATCGCGTTCAGCTTCGCGCCGCTCGTCAAGCAGGTGGCGCCGGCGGTGGTCAATATCTATGCCCAGCGCAAGGTGCAGCAACCATCTTTGTCGCCCTTGTTCGACGATCCGTTCTTCCGCCATTTCTTTCAGGGCGGCATGCCGCCCGGCATGAGCCGCCAAAGGCTTGAGGAATCGCTCGGCTCCGGCGTGATCGTGCGGCCGCAGGGCTTGATCGTCACCAGCAACCATGTGATCCGCGGCGCCGACCAAATCCGCGTGGTGCTGGCGGACGGGCGCGAATTCCCGGCCAAGCTGGTGCTGGCCGACAGCCGCTCCGACCTTGCCGTCTTGCGCATCGACACCAAGGGCGAAAGCCTGCCTTACCTGCAACTGAGGGATTCCGACCAGGCGCAGGTCGGCGACTTGGTGCTGGCGATCGGCGATCCGTTCGGCGTCGGCCAGACGGTGACCAACGGCATCATCTCGGCTACCGCGCGTTCGGCCGCCGGCATCAACAACCTCAATTACTTCATCCAGACCGACGCCGCCATCAATCCCGGCAATTCCGGCGGCGCGCTCGTCACCATGGACGGCAAGCTGGTCGGCATTAATACGGCGATTTATTCGCAGGACGGCGGCAATCTCGGCATCGGCTTCGCGGTGCCCTCCAACATGGTGCGGGTGGTGCTGAACGCCGTCGCCGCCGGCGACAAGGCGCTCGTGCCGCCATGGACCGGAATCAAGGGACAGGACGTGACGCCCGACATCGCCGCCTCGCTCGGCATGGGCCAGCCGCGCGGCTTGCTCGTCGACAAAATCTATCCCGATAGCCCGGCGGCGACGGCCGGGGTGCGGGTCGGCGATGTGATCGTTTCCGTCAACGGCCGTGCAGTCGAGGACCCGGAAAGTTTCCGCTATCGCATCGCCACCCTGCCGCTCGGCTCCTCGGCCGAGCTTGGCGTCATGAGGAAGGGCGTGCGCTTCGTTGCCGCCGTGCATCTGATAGCACCACCCGGCGGCAACGGCGACGAAACCCGCATAACCGGTGAAAATCCCTTGGCCGGCGCCACCATCGCCGACCTTTCGCCGGCGGTGATCGACAAAGCCAACCTCGCCACCGACGCCGCGCATGGCGTCGTGGTCGTCAAGGTCGAGGACGGCAGCGCCGCCGCCAATCTCGGCGTCGAAGCGGACGACATCATCGAGCGCGTCAACGGCGCCGGGGCCGCGAGCGTCGCCGACGTGATGAAGGCCGTGCGCCGTCGCTCATCGACTTGGCGCATCACCCTCCGGCGCGGCGATTCCGTGGTCAACGTCATGGTCAGCGGGTGAGCAAGCCGGCGCCCTCACTCTTCGCCAAAACCGTCGCCCGGCCGCTGCCCGACCGCCTGCGGCCCAAAAAGCTGGCCGAAGTGGTAGGGCAGGATCATTTGCTGGCGCCCGAAGCGCCGATTGGGCGCATGGTGGAAGCCAAGCGTTTGGCCTCGATGGTGCTTTGGGGCCCGCCCGGTTGCGGCAAGACCACCATCGCGCGGCTTTTGGCCGACGAAGTGAATCTCCATTTCGAGCCGGTGTCGGCCACGGCCTCCGGCGTCGGCGAATTGCGCAAAATTTTCGAGGCGGCGCAGGATCGCCGCGCGCAAGGGCAGGGGACGCTCCTCTTCATCGACGAAATTCACCGTTTCAACCGCGCGCAACAGGACGTGCTGCTGCCCTATGTCGAAGACGGCACGGTAGTGCTGGTCGGTGCTACCACCGAAAATCCGTCCTTTGAATTGAACGGCGCGCTTTTGTCGCGCGCGCAAGTGCTGGTGCTGAATCGGCTCGACGACGCGGCGCTGGATTATTTGCTGGAACGGGCCGAAAGCGCGGCGCAACGCCAATTGCCGTTGACCGACGAAGCACGCACGGCCTTGAAAGCAATGGCCGACGGCGACGGCCGCTATGTCCTCGTCATGGCCGAGGAATTACTGGCGAAGCCGGGCAACGGAAAGCTCGATCCCGCGCAACTGGCCGCCTTCGTCCAGCGCCGCCGCCCGCTCTATGACAAGGCGCAGGAAAGCCATTACAATCTCATCAGCGCCCTGCATAAATCGCTGCGCGGCTCCGATTGCGATGCCGCGCTGTATTGGTTCGCGCGCATGCTGGCGGGCGGCGAAGACCCGCGCTACATCGCCCGCCGCCTGACGCGCTTCGCCTCGGAAGACATCGGCCTCGCCGACCCGCAAGCCTTGCCGATGGCGCTTGCCGCGTGGGAAGCCTATGAACGCCTCGGCAGCCCGGAAGGCGAATTGGCGCTTGCCGAATTGGTGATCTATCTGGCGACCGCGCCCAAATCCAACGCCAGTTACGCCGCCTTCGGCGCGGCGCGGCGCGCGGCGGAAGAACACGGCTCGCTCATGCCGCCCAAGCATATTCTCAACGCGCCGACCAAATTGATGAAGGATTTGGGCTACAGTGCCGGATACGAATACGACCACCACGCCGAGGACGCTTTCTCCGGCCAGAACTATTTCCCCGACGACATGAAGCGCGAAGAATTCTATCACCCCGCCGAACGCGGCTTCGAACGCGAGATCAAGAAGCGGCTGGATTATTGGGCGGAGTTAAGAAGGAGGAAGAGGAGGTAAATCAAACATTTTTTGTTTTTTACTTTCAAGACAATTTGGTAAATTTGGGCAATTATCACCTTGACATAGTAAGCCACAAGGGCTAGAATCTCCATAACATAAGGAGATTTGCCATGTCCAACAGTCTTTCAAGCCCCATTTTCCACGATGCCGACAAAGCCCGCGAATGGCTTGAGGCACGGATTTGGAAAAACGGCCCGATATGCCCACATTGCGGCGTCGAGGGACAGGCTACGCTTATGCAGGGCAAAACAACCCGTCCGGGCCTCTATAACTGCAACGCTTGCCGTGAGCCGTTTACGGTGACGGTCGGCACGTTGTACGAGCGCAGCAAGATACCGCTGAATAAATGGCTGGCGGCTACCTTCCTGATTATGTCCTCCAAAAAGGGCATATCGGCGTTGCAGGTCGGGCGCATGATCGGCGTGAGCAAAAAGACGGCGTGGTTTCTGTGCCACCGTATCCGCGAAAGTCTCCGCGATACGGACTTATCGCCCATTGGCGGACAGAATAAGGTTGTCGAGATTGACGAAACCTATGTCGGCGGCAAGGAAAAGAACAAACACGCTAACAAGCGTTTGCGCGAAGGGCGCGGCGCGGTCGGCAAAGCGCCGGTTGTCTCGCTTGTCGAGCGCGGCGGGAATGTTCGTTCCATGCACCTGCCGGAGGTCACGAGTAAAACGCTTCGCCCCATTCTCGAAACTCATATCAGCAAGAAAACCTACCTTATGACGGACGAAAGCAAAGTCTATCCGCCAATCACGGACGAGTTTGCCGGGCACGGCACCGTGAACCACAGCGCCGGGGAATATGGACGTGGCGTTTTCTGGCATACCAACACGGTCGAGAATTATTTTTCGATCCTGAAGCGCGGGATTGTCGGAACGTTCCACCATGTAAGCCAGCAACACCTTGCGCGATATGTAGCCGAGTTTGATTATCGCTATAACAACCGCGAAGGCTTGGGCGTTGACGATATGGGCCGTTTTGAAAAATCGGTGCCGGGCATTGTTGGCAAGCGCCTTACCTATCGGCGGCCTAACGAAGAAATGACCGCGCCATAACTTTTGTGTTGGCATTGTAGCCCGATTAAAATAGAATCTTTTTATGGCTACCATTGATCTGCGAGAGCTATCTGGCGATGATTTCGTGCTTCATTTTGGTGGTCGGCCAAATGAGGTGGATGCCTATACTTTTGCCAATTCGATACTGGCCTTTTCAGAAGCGCTTCGTGAAATCAACCATCAATTAAATCCAGAATTTAGGATTGAGATAGCAATCGACGCACTCGGTTCCGGCAGCTTCCGCGCACGTTTAAAAACGGGAGCCAAAAAGGTATCCGGCCTCTTTGCAACTTCACTGAAAGAATTACTTATTGGGATTCTCGCAGCAATGATTTATGCGAAAATTTCCGATGCGCCTGTAAAAATAGTTGTAAATGATGATAGTTATGTCATCGAACAGGGACATGATCGCATTATTCTCCCCAAAGAAATATATGAAGCAAAAAACCGCTTGTCTGATTTTCATGCTATTGACAGGCACCTTACCCAAGCCTTTGATACTTTAAAGGAAGACCCGTCTATAACTGAATTTGGAATTACCAGAAAAATAGATGACAAAAAACCAATCGTTGTCATTCCACGAAAAGCATTTGATCGCTTATCTGAAACGCAGATAAAACAACCAGATCAAAAACAAAAATTCATCGAAAAGAATGCAAAACTCGTCGTGATTAAGGCTGTCTTCGAGAGAAGTGAGAGAAAATGGCAATTCGTGTGGAACGGCATCCGAATCTCTGCCCCGATAAAGGATCAAACTTTTTTTGATCGTCTTGCCAAAAGAGAATTTGAATTTGGGCAAGGAGATATTCTGGATGTTGTGTTGGGTATCCATCAAACTTTGGATGACGTGAGCGGCGCTTATATCAACGATAGCTATGAGATTTTAAAAGTGCTCGGCCACACACAGGGGCCTAAACAAATGGAAATGTTACCGTAATTTCTTCGCTTTCGTTTTCTTCTTTTTCCGACTCGCCGTCTTGTGCTTCGCTGGCGTCTTGAGCGCAACGTCAACGGCACGCTCAAATCTTCTCCAATCCTCTGGTTGGTTCTGTTTTGTCCGCGCCATCTGATCTTTCTCCCGATGCATCCGATAATCTCTCCCATTTTATGGAGAGATTAGAACTTTATGAGGAGGATACACCTTACTTTGCGGCTTTGGGAAGATTCATCAGCGCTTATGCCTTGGCCGAAGCTGCCGCCATGATGCTAACACGATCACTTTCGGGCTTGGAAGATGAAAGGAGCCGAATAGCGTTCGGCGGCATGCGGCTAAGTGATATATCCGAAAGGCTTCGCAAATTTGCAGAACTTGAAGAACTGCCTGACGAAAAGATTGACTGCATTGAAGATTGCCTTCAACAACTTTCACAGATAGGAAAACAGCGCGATAAATTGGTACATCGCCGCGTATCTTATGAGGAAGGCCATATTCATGTTTCGAACTCATTCACATCTAAATCTCTTTTAAGTTTCGAGGAGGATAAGTTTTCGATTTATGATCTCAAACGAATGCAATCCGATTGTGAAACGATTTATATAAGGCTACACACTATTGAATATCCGAATCTTCTCGGAAATGCGAAATGGGGGGACATAAGGATTTTGCATTCTGCATGGAAATATACACCTCCTTCGCCAAAGCGTGATAATCATATGGCCCATATTCGCAAGCGGCGGAAATCGTCTCCGCGCCGGCCTCCAGCATCTCGTGAGTGATCGCCAGCCTGTCACGCTCTGATATATCAACCATTTACGCCTACTATGTCAAGGTGATAATTGCCTAAATTTGAGAAGGAGAAAATAGATGAAAATAAGCAGGCTTTTTCGTTTTTTAAGAGAATCTCTATTCGGCAGGGGCAAACGTTCCTCGAAGCTTCGGCTTGATGTCCTGCGCGCTAATCCACCGAGCGCTTCGTCTATTGGTGATGTGTTGTCATCCCCACCCGTAATAAAGCCAACTAATCCGCCCACCAGCCCTCCCGATAAAAAAACAGATCCAGGGCGAGAAGGTCGTGAACTCGAACGAACGTCTTTCGTGCCAAAATATGAAGCGGAATTTCCTTTTCGAAGAATAATGACGAAAAAGGAAAAAGAGGAAGAGGAAAAAAGAAAGAAAGCGGAAAAGGAAGCGGAACAGAAACGCCGGCAGCAAATGCTTGACGCGCATGAAACAAGGCGGCAACGACTTGATGAAATTCGTTGGGCGATAGAGCAAAGTCGCCTAGAGGCCGAACGGCGCCTCCTCGATAGAGGCCGCGGCCAAAACGGACGTGATTATTCGCGGTAAGTTCTTCCGGATTATAACGTGGCGTCCCCTGATAGATACAATTAGAACGCATTTTAGGGAAGACGTGCTGAATCTGCATAGAATCAAGCCATTGACGCTTGGCTGACCTGTGCGCTTCGCCCAAATGAATCCAGCGAAGAATTATTTTTACCCGCTACCGGAATGTCCCGTGTTTTGGTATCCTTCTACCCATAAGATGGCGAAAGCCATAGGTTGAGGCCCCGGCGGATAGGTACTCGCCTAAACTGCCCCTTCGGATGCCGCGCCAAAAAATATTTTCGGCGGCTCCGCAAAAAATATTTTGGCACGGCGGGGCGCAACCGGAAACAAGCAGGCACGGTTCATGGGACAGAAATCGAAAGCGGCATGCCGCGCTTAAGATTTTGTTAGTGGTAGTTGGAGCATCCTGTTCAGGCATGCTGCGAAAGCTGCCTCACCGGAAAAGATGAAGTTGTTCCCGAATTTCGGGGCCGAGTTTTTCGACGTGAGATTTCCAGAGACAAACGAAAAAATTTCTATGGTTAATTTGCAAAAAAATCTTGCGTTAGGGCCCAACGGAGCATATTATTTGCCCCAATAATCCCGGAAACGAGCGTCCCAAAAATCCATCGGGTAAAAATAACAAGCCGCACGGAAATTTCCGGCGGCTTTTGTTTTTCCGGCAACGCGCAAGGCGACCGGAAAATTTATTTTGCGAATTGAACTTTTTTCTTGAATTTGGTCGCATTTTGCCGTATGTTTTGCCTCATCATATCGGAAACGAGCATCCCTGAAATATCCGTCCCGTCAGCACCTTCGTGAGGCGGGATTTTTTGTGCCCGGATGGTGCCCAA
>DATKSH010000295.1:0-3893 GCA_035531735.1 Alphaproteobacteria bacterium | reverse complement strand
GGCGCGTTTTTCTTTCACGGCATCCCATTTGTTGACCGCGACCACGAGGGCGCGGCCTTCCTCGGCGACGTGGCGGGCGATGGCGAGGTCTTGCTTGTCGAATGGCTGCGCGGCATCGATGACGAGGATCACGACATGGGCGAGGCGGATGGCGCGCAGGCTTTCGGCCGCGCTCATTTTTTCCAGCGCGTCCTCGATGCGCGCGCGGCGGCGCAAGCCGGCGGTATCGACGAGGCGCATGGGCTTGCCTTTATATTCCCAGCCGATATGGATCGCGTCGCGCGTGAGGCCCGGTTCCGGCCCGGTCAGCATCCGCTCCTCGCCGATCAGCCGGTTGATGAGCGTCGATTTGCCGGCGTTGGGACGGCCGACAATCGCAATGTGGAGCGATTGGGGTTCGGAGGATTCATTTTTTTCCGCCGAATCCTGGACCTTGAACCCTGAATCCTTTATTGCCTCATATAACTCCGCCAGCCCTTCCCCATGCGAGGCCGAAACCGCGATCGGTTCGCCGAAACCAAGCGCGGCAAAATCGTCGAAGCCGGCGGGAAGGTAGGTGCCTTCGCATTTGTTGGCGACGAGCATGACCGGCTTGCCGGTTTTGCGGATTTCGCGGGCGATGGCTTTGTCGCCGGGTGTCAGGCCTGCGCGCGCATCGACCATCAAGGCGATCACGTCGGCTTGCGCGAGCGCGCGGGTGGTTTGCACGGCGGTGCGGGCGGCGAGGCTACCTTTCGCGCGCTTGTCCTCAAGCCCGGCCGTGTCGAAGACGCGCAAATCGAGATCGAACAGGCGGCCTTCGCCTTCGCGCCAGTCGCGGGTGACGCCGGGCACGTCGCTGACGAGAGCCATCCTCTTGCCGATCAAGCGGTTGAACAACGTCGATTTACCGACATTGGGCCGGCCGGCGATGGCAAGGGTGAGGGGCATGGCTTAACGCAGCGCCACCAGCGTGCCGTCGTTCAGCACCACATACATAATGCCGTTTGCGACCACGGGCGCGATGAAGATCGGCTCCGACAGATGGATTTTGCCGAGTTGATGGCCGTCGGCGGCCGAAAAGGACCGCACCTGCCCCAGCGAATTGGCCAGCCATAATTTGCCGCCGGCCAAAACCGGGCCAACCCAGAACACGCGGTCGGAATCGTGGTCGGTGGGATCGGAAAGACTCTGCAAGGTTTGCGCCCAGATCACGCGGCCGCTGTCGCGGGTCAAGGCGACCAGTTGATGATCGTCGGCGATCAGGAACACCGTGTCGCCGGCGACCAGCGGCGTATCGACCCCGCCGATGTCGGCTTCCCACACGCGGCCGCCCGTGCGCTGGTCGATGGCGGCCATGCGGCCGCTGTGGCTGGCGGCGAACACGTCGCCGTGATCGACCACCGGCAAGCCGCGAATGTCGGCGATGGCCGGCAAGGCGCCCATATGGGTCGGCATCGAGAGGGTATAGTTCCAGTCGGCGCGGCCGTTTTCGGGACGTAAATCGTAAACCTCGCCGGAGGCATAAGCGACGATCACGCTGTCGCCGGCGAGCGCCGGGCTCGACGCGCCCATCAGCGTGGCGACCTCGTCGATGCCGTTATGGTGCCACAGCTCGTTGCCGTCATGGACATCGAGCGCGTGCACATCGTCGTCGATGCTGAGGGCGTAGACCTGCCCGCCCGCCACGGTCGGCGCGCCGCGAACCGGGTTGCCGAGCTTATGCCGCCATTCGACATGGCCGCTGGCGGCGTTGAGCGCGATCACCTCGCCGAAACCGGTGGTGGCGTAGAGTGTGCCGCCGGCATAGGCAAGGCCGCCGCCCATCGCGGAATTATCGGCATCCTCCGGCGTGGTGTCGAAATCCCATTTCTGGTCGCCGGTCGCGGCGTCGAACGCGGTGATGCCGCCCTCGGCGTCCATGGTATAGACGAGGCCCTGCGCCACCACCGGCTGGGCCAGCAATTTGTAATTGTCGTCCGAGCCGGAGCCGATGTCCGAACTCCAGATTTTTTGCGGATTGGCGGCCAGCGCCGCGTCCGGCATCATATGCGAAACGTCATAGCCGGGTTGCGGCCAATCCTTGTTGGCGACCGGCGCCGGCACTTCGGGCTTGGTGCCGGCAAGGGCGGCGTCGGGCTGGATTTTCTGCACGCCGGCGAGGACCGGGATCGCCTTGGCCAGTTCTTTTGCGCTGATTTTATCGGAATCGGACGAGCCGAACCAACTGCAGCCGGCCAGCACGAAGGCGAGCGCGAGGACCGGGACAATGCGAAACCGGTTCATCATCCGTCACTCGCCGAGATAGCGCAGCATGTCTTGGGCGCGCGCGGCCATGTCGGGCGGCGCGCCGACGCCCTGCAACAATTGCCTGAACAATGCCCGGGCCTTGGCCTTGTCGCCGGCGCGCAGGGCGAGGAAGGCGGTGTCTTCGATGGCCGAGGCGCGCCACGGCGCGTTGCCGGCCAACAGCGGTTGCAATCGCTTTTCGAGCAAGGCCGGGTTGCCGCTGTCCATTTGCGTTTGTACCGACAGCAGGTCGGCCAATTGGCGGAACGCGGAATCGACGCCGCGGTCGGCGGCAATCGCGTCGTACATGGCGGCCGCGTTTTTAGCGTCGCCGGATTTGACGGCCAACGACGCCGCATAGAAACGCGCCAGCACCGCTTGCGTTTCGCCACTGTTGTTTTTGGCAAAATCCTGCAAAGCGGCGATTTGCGCGGCCGGCTTTATACCCGGCTGGCTCAGGATGTCGATCAGCGCGGCGGAGGCTTTTTGTTCCCGGTTGCTGCGGTATGTATGCCAGCCGGTGAAGCCGGCCGTCGCCACGACCACCAGCAGCACGAAGAAAACGATATAGGGACCGTAGCGGCGCCACAGCTCTTCCAGCTTCTGGCGCTCGAGGTCTTCTTCGATTTCTTGCAGGAAGTTGTGCATCATTGCTAAACCATGTCTCGAATAAGAGAACCAGTATCGGCGCGCGATGCGATAGCCCCTCCCCCCTTGGGGGGAGGGGTTTGGGGTGGAGGGTTCCCTCTACAAAACGACAATTTCGTATTTGCCGATACGACCCCCCACCTAACCTCCCCCCAAGGGGGGAGGAATACGGCCCATGCCGCTTGCGATGTGCTTCTATCCGATCGCAACATACTCTAATGCTTCCATTTGATGGTGCAGCCGACGCTGGCTTCCTGATGCGCGGGCGGTTGGCCGCCTTGCGCCACCGTGCGCATCGCCTCGTAAAGCTCGCGCTTGCCGCCGGGCGGCAGCGGATTGCGGCCGGCCGCGTCGAGGCGGCCATGATAGGCAAGTTCCATGCTGGAATTAAAGCCGTAAAATTCTGGCGTGCAGACGGCATCGTAGGCGCGGGCGACGTCCTGCGTTTCGTCGATCACGTAAGGGAACGGAAAAGATTTGGCTTCGGCCAGCTTTTTCATGTTGTCGAAACTGTCGTCGGGATAATTGTCGGTGTCGTTCGCCATGACGGCGAGGGAGCCGACGCCGAGCGCCTTCAAATCACCCATGTCCTTAACGATGCGATCGAGCGCGCCCTTCACATAGGGGCAATGATTGCACATGAAAATCACGACCAAGCCGTTCGGCCCACGCGCGGCGGCCAACGTCCAGTCTTTGCCGTCAGTGCCCCTGAGCCGGAAATCCGCGGCCTTCCAGCCGGGCCCGGCGCGCTTTTGATCTTTTACCGCCGATTTGGTCATGGCATGATCCCCTTGGCCGCGACGACTTCACTTATATATAGGCATATCCAACCGGCGGGCGCGGCGCAAGCGATGTTCCATGCGGAAAGTGTCGCGGTTTAAGGGCGTTGCCATCCTTTCATTGAGATCCGATCGCCATGACCAACCTCAGCGCCCTCTGCGACGCGACGCTTTTCACCGGCGAGGCTTTCGTCGAAG
>DATKSH010000294.1:0-4427 GCA_035531735.1 Alphaproteobacteria bacterium | reverse complement strand
TCGTCGCGCTTCGGCGCGGTGCAGCCTTCGAGATAGCTGACGTAAGAGCCTTGGTCGGCGATGATGAGGGTGCGCTCGAATTGCCCGGTGTTTTCGGCGTTGATGCGGAAATAGGTCGAAAGTTCCATGGGGCAGCGCACGCCCTTCGGCACATAGACGAAGGAACCGTCGGTGAAGACGGCGGAATTGAGCGTGGCGAAGAAATTGTCCGCAATCGGCACAACCGAGCCAAGATATTTTTTCACCAGATCGGGATGATTGTGAATCGCTTCCGAGATCGGGCAGAAAATAATCCCGGCTTTTTCGAGTTCTTTTTTATAGGTGGTCGCGACCGAAACGCTGTCGAACACCGCATCGACGGCCACTCTTGGCGCGACGCCGGCGAGGATTTCCTGTTCCTGCAGCGGAATGCCGAGTTTCGCGTAGGTCTTGAGCAATTCGGGATCGACGTCTTCGAGGCTTTGCGGCTTGTTTTTATTTTTCGGCGCGGCGTAGTAATAGGCATTTTGGTAATCGATCGGCGGATGGGTGATGCGCGCCCAGCCGGGTTCCGTTTGCGTCAGCCAGTGGCGATAGGCTTTCAATCGCCAGTCGAGCAGCCATTGCGGTTCGTTCTTTTTCGCCGAGATGAAGCACACGGTCTCTTCCGAAAGACCCTTGGGCGCGGTTTCGGATTCGATTTCGGTGACGAAGCCGTATTTGTATTTTTGCGTGGCCAAATCCTGCGCGCGTTGCTTGGTGACGACGTTCATGGCGCGATCCTTTCGCTTGCCGGCGGCGCGTCGAACACGAAGGCGACCGGCCGCACCATGTCGGCCAGCGACACGGTTTCGAGCGCCGCCCTGACCGCGCGGCTGACCTTGTTCCAGTGGCCGTTCATCGGGCAAATCGGTTCGACGCCGCAGGCGTGATCGCCGCCGTCGCTGCATTCGGTGAGGGCGATGGGGCCGTCCATTGCCTCGATAATCGCGGCGACCGATATGGCGGTTGCCGGATGGGCGAGGCGATAGCCGCCGGCCGCGCCGCGTTGCGCGCCGATCAAATGGGCCTTGGCCAGTTGCTTGAGAATCTTGGAAACCGTCGGCAATGGCAGGCCGGTTTTGCCGGCGAGGTCGGACGCCGCCCAAAGCCGCTCCTCCCCGCTAACCATTTGAGTTAGAAGGGTAACGGCGTAATCGGTCAGGCGGCTCAAGCGCAGCATGGGGCTATTTTACGCAATCAGGACTGGGTTAGTCCAGATTAAAATTAGGTGCTAGTTGCTAGTGGCTAGGTGCTAGCGGTTTATGCTCGGCGGTTGGCAATATGCAAAAATTAATAGGCGATCTATCCGGCAAGATCCCCTAGCCACTAGCAACGAGCACCCAACCTCCATGACCGCCCTCTACACCCACCCTTCCTGCCTCGAACACGATAACGGCGCGGGTCATCCGGAATCGCCGGAACGCTTGCGTGCGATTTTGGCGGAACTGAAAAAACCGGATTACGCGGCGCTGGCATGGCGCGAAGCGCCGCCGGCCTCCATCGAACAAATCGCCCGCGTGCATGAGCGTGCTTATGTCGAGGATGTTTTGCGCCGCGTGCCGAAAGAAGGGCGCGTTGCGCTCGATAATGAAACCGTGCTGTCGCCGGCTTCGGGCGAAGCGGCGTTGCGTGCGGCGGGCGCTGTGTGCGCGGCAGTCGATGAGGTAATCGCCGGCGAGGTCAAAAATGCTTTTTGCGCGGTGCGGCCGCCGGGCCATCATGCCGAGCGCGCCGAGGCAATGGGATTTTGCATTTTCAATAACATTGCCATCGGCGCTGCGCAGGCGCTGGCGGCGCATGGATTGCGGCGCGTCGCCATCCTCGATTTCGATGTCCATCACGGCAACGGGACGGAGGAATGGGCCAAGGGCCGGCGCGATGTGTTGTTTATTTCCTCGCACCAATATCCGCTTTATCCCGGTTCCGGCAGCGCCCGCGACACCGGGCCTTTCGGCAATATCGTCAATATTCCGCTTGTGCCCGGCGCGGATGGCGCGGGATTCCGCGCGGCGATGCATGATGTCGCGTTGCCGCGCATCGATGAATTTGCACCGGAATTGATTTTGATTTCAGCCGGTTTCGATGCGCATCGCCTCGATCCGTTGGCGCAGCTGGAACTGGAAGCCGCGGATTTCGGCTGGATTACCGGGGAATTGTCCAAGCTGGCGGCGCGGTATGCAAAAGGCCGCGTGGTTGCGACGCTCGAAGGCGGTTACGACTGCGAGGCTTTGGCGGAAAGCGCGGGCGCGCATGTAAGGGCGTTGATGGCAGCCTAACGGGTGCCGAGAGGGCTTTTCTTTCTTCACCAGCCCTCCCCTAACCCCTCCCGCAAGCGGGAGGGAGACCGTTTGCGCGGTTTGGCTGAGTTGTTCCTTCAAACCGAGATAGACTTTTACGACAAAAGGGATTCTCCGAGGTGAATAAAAAAGCCGCCATGCGGCGGTTTGAATTTCACGAGAACATACGGAACGAAATCGAAATCAGGCGACGGTCGAACTGCCGGCTGCCGCGCCGCCGCTATCGGCGGTTTGCGGCTTGGCGTGCGGCGCCGTGGACGGCTTTGCCAAGCCATCGGAATTGAGGCCGGCGCGCAGATAGGCGACCACCGCCGAGGATGGAATTTGCGATTGGACCTGGCCGGTGCTGCTGAGAAATTGCGTGATGACGCCGGCCAGGGGATCGACCACGATGTGGGGCGAGATGCCGGTGGTGGTGTCCTTGGTGAGCGGCTTGGCGGTAATGCTGGAGACGCTGCCGGCCGCCGGCACGGCAGCAGGGGCCGGCGCCGTAAGCGGCGTGCCTTGCGTGACCGAGGATATGCCCGACGTGGTTGCCATGCTCTCGACGTCCTCTCTTCAAAACGCCTTTATATTCGATGTCATTTTTCCTATCTCGCACCGCGAAACGGAATAAATGAAATTGTATTCACCAAAAACGGCGTTCACGGAACTGGTCCTGCCGCTCGCGCCACTTCCGTCAGAAGCCTCGACGGACAAACCTATACACTTATAACATTCTTATCATACCCTACATTTTTTTTCTTGACAAGGAGAATTTATTATGAATCGCCGGTTAAAAATCGTCCCTTGAATTGGCTGCCTTTTCCGCCTTTCGGCTCTTTACCTTTCGTTGATCTTTGCTTTCGATGCTGTTAGTCCGGAATCGCTCCTGCGCCGCTTTGCCGGTTTCCTGCTTTCGGTTCCTTCTTGTCCTCATCCGCCCCTGCTTCGTCGCCCGCTTCCGCCCTCGGCATCAGCTGGGTGCTGTCGACCATATCCGGCTATGGCATTTACGGTCTCCAGATCGTCATGCAATTCCTGCGCCGCGGCGGGCAACAGGTGATTCTGGCGCGCGCGCCGGCCGTTACCACGGTGCCACCCCTGGCCCAAAAACGGCTCGATCCGATCTTCGACCTGGCGCGCAAGCTCGACGATTTTATCAAGAAAAATCCCAAGGAATTGCTGAGTTTCAACCACGCGGTTTTGCATGGCTGCAGCAGCGATTTTTCCGGTTTCGAGGGGCAGGACATGGTGTGGGGCAAGCCCAATGTCGGCTGCGCCGCTATCGAGCATCTGGTCGCGACCGATCACGGCCGCGCCATCGCCAAAAATTACGATCTGTTCATCGCCATTTCGCGCTGGAACGCGGATTATCTAAAAAGCCTCGATGTCGGGCCGGTGCATTTGTGCCATCAGGGCATCGATACGGCGCTGTTCAATCCCGGCCCCAAAAGCGGATTATGGAACGACCGATTCGTCATATTTTCCGGGGGTAAGTTCGAGTTCCGCAAAGGGCAGGACATCGTGCTGGCGGCCTATAAACGCTTTCGGGAAAAGCATCCCGACGCATTGCTGGTCGCCTGCTGGCAAAACCTTCTGCCGCCCGATGGCGCGGCTTTCGCGCTTGCCGGCCATTGCGCGGAGATGCCGAAAGCGGCGGCCAATTACGGGCTCGATTTGATGTCGTGGCTTGTACGCCAAGGCCTGCCGCCCGGCAGTTTCATCGATCTGCCGTTCACCCATAATTTGCTGATGCCGTCGGTGTTGCGCGAATGCGACGTCGCGGTGTTTCCCAACCGCTGCGAAGGCGGCACCAATCTGGTCGCCATGGAAGCGATGGCCTGCGGTGTTCCCACCTACGTCGCCGCCAATACCGGGCAAAAAGATTTGGCCGAGATGCTCGGCTGCGCGGCTTTCACCGCGCAAAAACCGGTCAAGGCGCCGGCTTCGATGCAGACCGTCGCCGATTGGGGCGAAACCGAAGTTGACGAGGTGGTCGCCGCCTTCGAGCAGGTTTACGCGCGCCGCGCCGAGGCCCGCACGAAAGCACTAGCCATCGCCGATCAAATCCGCGCGTGGGACTGGGCGCCGCAGAACGATAAATTGCTCGATGTCGTCGTCGGGAAT
>DATKSH010000293.1:0-6579 GCA_035531735.1 Alphaproteobacteria bacterium | reverse complement strand
CGTCCATAACGGCATCATCGAGAATTACCGCGAATTGCGCGAAGAATTGGAAAAGAAGCAGCACCGCTTCAAATCCGAAACCGACACCGAAACCGTCGCCCACCTGATTACCGATTACCTCGATCAGGGCCTGACGCCGCAGGAGGCGACGGCGGCCGCGCTCAAAAGGCTCGACGGTGCTTTTGCCATTGCCCTCGTTTTCGCCGGCCATAAGGATTTGCTGATTGGAGCCAGGCGCGGCAGTCCCTTGGCCATCGGTCACGGCGATGGCGAGATGTATCTCGGCTCCGATGCGCTGGCCCTTGCGCCTCTCACCAACCGCATCAGCTACCTCGAAGAAGGCGATTGGGTCGAATTGCATCCCGGCAAGGCGATCATCCATGACAGCGCCGACGCGGCCGTCACCCGCAAGATTCACAAGGCCGCCACGACCGGCGCCGTGATCGGCAAGGGCCAGTATCGCCATTTCATGCTCAAGGAAATTTTCGAGCAACCGGCGGTGATCGGCGAGACTTTTTCTTCGCTGGTGACGCCCGATAACACGCTGGCCGAATTGAAACTGCCGTTTGAATGGGCACACATCCCGCGCCTGACGGTGGTTGGCTGCGGCACCGCCTATTACGCCGGCATGGTCGGCAAATACTGGTTCGAGCGCTTGGCGCGCCTGCCGGTCGATATCGACATCGCCTCCGAATTTCGCTACCGCGAAGCGCCGTTGCCGGAAGGCGGCGTCACGCTGGCGATTTCGCAATCGGGCGAAACGGCCGACACGCTGGCGGCGATGACTTATGCCAAATCGCAAAAGCACAAGATTCTCGCCGTCGTCAATGTGCCACAAAGTTCGATCGCGCGCATGGCCGACGTGGTGGTGCCGACGCTGGCCGGTCCCGAAATCGGCGTCGCCTCGACCAAGGCCTTCACCACGCAATTGACCATTTTGCTGAGCCTCGCGGTCGCGGCCGGCCGCGCGCGCGGTACGCTTGATGAAAAACGCGCCGGTGAAATTTTGCAGGCCTTGCGTGAAGTGCCGGCCCAGATCACCGACATTCTGCGTGAAGAACACAAGATTCAGGAACTGGCGCAGCATATCAGCGAGGTCGAAAGCGTGCTTTATCTGGGGCGCGGGCTTCTTTATCCACTGGCGATGGAAGGTGCGCTCAAGCTGAAGGAAATTTCCTATATCCACGCCGAAGGCTATCCGGCCGGCGAGATGAAGCATGGGCCGATTGCCCTGATCGACGAAAATATGCCGGTGGTTGTTTTGGCGCCGAGCGACGCCCTGTTCGAAAAAACCGCGTCCAATTTGCAGGAAATTCTCGCGCGCGGCGGCCGCGCGGTGTTGTTCTCCGACAAAAAAGGCCTTTCCAAAATCGGCGCCAAATCTTTCTGGGGCATGGCTTTGCCGGAAGCCGACCCAGTGGTGCTGCCGTTGCTTTATTCGATCCCGGTGCAGTTGCTGGCCTATTATGCCGCCGTCGCCAAAGGCACCGACGTCGATCAGCCGCGGAATCTCGCGAAAAGCGTGACGGTCGAGTGATCTGATGTAGTGCTTCAGTTTGACTGAAACTATCTTTTTGCGTCATGGCCGGGCTTGCCCCGGCCATCCACGTCTTAACAGAAGAAAAAACGTGGATGCCCGGCACAAGGCCGGGCATGACGCTCCCAAGAGGCCTATGCCTGATTTGACCTTGTAAAAGTCCCGGCGCAAAAAGAGGACATGGTCGATTCCGTTTCTTCCCGCCCCCTCCGTGCCGCCAATAACAATATTGCCGATGCCGACGCAGCCTATGAACGCGGCGTGGCTTTGCAGGCCGCCGGCCGTCTGCATGACGCAATAGAGGCGTGGCGGAAGGCGCTTGAGTCCGACCCACGCCACACGCCGGCGCTCTACAATTGCGCGGTTGGTCTCGCACTGGCCGGCGATGCGGCGGGCGCGGTGGCGGCTTATGAACATCTGCTCGACGCGCAACCGGATCACCGCGACGGGCTCTACAATCTCGCCAATCTTCATATGCGTGCGCGGCGTTGCGACGAGTCCGCCGGTTTTTATCGGCGCTTGATCGCAAAGCATCCTGCTTTCGCGCCCGGCTGGATCAATTACGCGCTGTGCGAAGCCGAGCGCCGAAGGCCGGCGGAATCGGAGGCGTTATTGCGCCGTGCTCTTGCGCTCGATCCGCACAATGCCAACGCGCATTGGAACCTGTCGCATATTCTGCTGGCACGGCACGAATGGAAAGAGGCGTGGCAGCAATACGAATGGCGTCTTAAACGCGCCGAATGTCCCAAGCCGCCCGTCGATGCGCCCGATTGGCCGGGCAATCATCCTTCCGCGCGGCGCATTTTGTTGTGGAACGACCAAGGGTTGGGCGACGCGCTGCAATTCCTGCGTTATGCCGAACCGCTGGCGGAGCAAGGGCATGAGGTTTACGTCTTCGTGCAGGACGCGCTGAAAAACATCGCCGCGACGGCCAAGGGCGTAACGCGCGTCATCGGCGCGTCCGATCCGGTGCCGGAGGTGGACGCGCAAGCGCCGTTGCTCAGCTTGCCGCACCGCTTGCCGCTGGCCGATCCGAAAGAATCGTGGCGCGGGCCTTATCTGCGCGCGCCGAAGCCGATGGATCTCCCGTGCCGCGAGGGTCATCGCGCCATTGGCATCGCATGGGCCGGCAACCCCGATCATCCCAACGACGCGATTCGCAGCATGCATCTGCGTGGCCTCGCGCCATTGTTCGATCTGCCGGGCATCGACTGGTTTAGCTTGCAGGTCGGATCGCCGGCGGCGCAAATCGGCGAAAATAATCTCGCTGCGCGCCTTCACGATTTTTCACCGCGTCTCAGAAATTTCACCGATACGGCTTCGGCGATGATGGCGTGCGATCTCGTCATCACCGTCGATACGGCGGTCGCACATTTGGCCGGCGCGCTCGGCCGGCCGGCCTATGTAATGTTGTCGCCGGCGCGCGAATGGCGCTGGGCCGGGCAGGAAAGCGAAAGCCTTTGGTATCCGACCCTGCGCCTGTTCCGTCAGAAAGAAGCGGGGGATTGGGGCGGCGTGGTGGCGGCGATCAAGGGCATTTTAGAAGCAAATACTCAATTGCTTTCACCCCAACCGCCTGTTACATTGTTTCCATGAGTACCGCGCCCCGCTATTTCTATTTCTACTGGTTCCGGTAACACCGGAAACACGCGCGCGCCTCCTCACCCCCCAAAATTGAACCTGAATTGAACCCGCCGGCAAAGGCTGGCATAAACCCTGCTTGAGGACCGTGAATCATGAGCATGCAAAATAACTGGGCGCCCGATAGCTGGCGCAAAAAACCGGCCATGCAGTTACCGGTTTACGAAGATCAGGAAAAACTCAAGGCGGTTGAGGCGCGGCTGGCTAAATTGCCGCCGCTGGTGTTTGCCGGTGAGGCGCGGCGCCTCAAGAAAAAGCTGGCCAAGGTCGCGGCCGGCGATGCTTTTTTATTTCAGGGCGGCGATTGCGCCGAAAGCTTCGCCGAATTCGGTGCCAACAATATCCGCGACACCTTCCGCATGATCCTGCAAATGGCGGTGATCCTCACCTTCGGCGGCGGCACGCCGGTAGTGAAAGTGGGACGCATGGCGGGCCAATTCGCCAAGCCGCGCTCCGGCGACACCGAAACGCAGAATGGCGTCACACTGCCCAGCTATCGTGGCGACAGCATCAACGGCATGGACTTCACGCCCGCGGTGCGCAAGCCCGATCCCGAACGCATGATCCAGGTTTATAACCAGTCGGCCGCGACGCTCAATCTCTTGCGCGCCTTCGCGCAGGGCGGCTATGCCGATCTGCACGAGGTGCATCGCTGGAACCTCAATTTCGTGGAAAACAGCTTGCAGGGCGAGCGATACCGCGATCTTTCGCAACGCATCGGTGACGCGCTCGGCTTCATGGCGGCCTGTAACATTACGGCCGAAACCTCGGCCGAGATCCGCGAAACCGACTTCTTCACCTCGCATGAGGCGTTGCTGTTGCCTTACGAGGAAGCCCTGACGCGCGTCGATAGCACCACCGGCGACTGGTACGACGTGTCCGCCCACATGCTGTGGATCGGCGACCGCACGCGCCAGCCGGACGGCGCGCATGTCGAATTCCTGCGTGGCGTCAAGAATCCGCTCGGCCTCAAATGCGGGCCGTCGCTCAAGGCCGACGATCTCTTGAAACTGACCGACATCCTCAACCCGGCCAACGAGCCGGGACGGCTGACCCTCATCGCGCGCATGGGAGCGGACAAGATTGCGGCGAGCTTGCCGCCGCTTTTGCGCACGGTGAAAGAAAAGGGCCGCGCGGTGGTGTGGTGCTGCGACCCGATGCACGGCAACACGCAAATGTCGGTCAACGGCTACAAGACCCGCGATTTTAATCGCATCGTTTCGGAGGCGCGCGATTTCTTCGCCGTGTGCCATGCCGAGGGAGTCTATCCCGGCGGCATCCATCTGGAGATGACCGGGCAGGAGGTCACCGAATGCACCGGCGGCGCGGCGGCGGTGACGGAATCGGGCCTTGCCGCCCGTTACGAAACCCATTGCGACCCGCGGCTAAACGCCACGCAGGCGCTCGAACTGGCTTTCCTGGTGGCCGATCAGCTTAAGAAAGAACGCCGGGCCGCGCCGTCCTCTTAACCATAATCCGCGGAGGTTTTGCCAATTCCGCAAATCCCGCTAGGATGAGGCCATAGCCATAACAACCGGGCACAGGAGGGAAGCCGTGCGTATCAAGTTTGCTCTCGCGTTGGCGGGAACCGTATTACTGGCAGGACCGGCGATGGCCGGCACCGTGACGATCGCCGGCGGCCAGGTGGCGTGGCATTCCAGCCAATGCACCGCGCCAGCGGAACCGTCGTTCGCGAAACCGGAACCCGAAACACCTGCCAATAATCTCAATGCACGCGTGCGGGAATACAACAGCTACGCCAGCGCGGCGCAAGATTACATGAACTGCGTCAGCAACGAAGCGAAGCATGATGCCGGCGTCGTCAGCCAGTTGATTACCGACCAGGCCGAAAACATGATCGACCGGACCGATCAAAGGGTGAAGGCGCTTGGCGCGCCGTTCCAGCCGATGGCGCCGAGCCCGATGGCGGCCGTGCCGGCTACAGCCACGGCAGCGGCGCCGGTTGGCGTGCCGGCCGAGCCCGAAGCGCCGACGGCTTCGGCGGCGATGGAACCGCCGGCCAATTCGGCCGCGCCGATGCCGCAAGCCGCGCCCGCGCCGGCTTCGCAGGCTTCCCCGGCCTCATCGTCTTCATCGACCATGACGATTCCGCCCGGCTCGGATTCCGCGATGGCCCCGGCGGCGAAGTAATCCCCGATTGAGGTAAGCATCATGCCGGATTCGTTGTCGCTTGTCCTGGCGCAACTGAATCCGGCGGTTGGCGACATCGCATCCAACGTGGCGAAAGTGCGCGTCGCACGGCTCAAGGCCGCCGGCACGGGCGCGCATCTTCTGATGACCTCCGAGCTTTACGTTTCCGGCTACCCGCCGGAAGACCTTGTTCTCAAGCCGAGCTTTCTCGATGCCGTGCGCAGGGCGGTCGAAGATTTGGCCGGGGAAACCGGCGACGGCGGCCCGGCGATCCTCTTGGGCGCACCGTGGCGGATGGAAAGCGGCAAGCCGGCCAATGCCGCCTTGCTGCTGGACGGCGGCAAAATTGCCGCGACGGTCTTCAAGCGCGACCTGCCCAACTACGGCCCGTTCGACGAAAAGCGCGTATTCGCGCCGGGCCCTTTGCCGGCGCCGGTCGATTTTCGCGGGCTTAAGCTCGGCGTCATGATTTGCGAGGATATGTGGACGCCGGATGCCGCCCTGCATCTCAAGCGGCACGGCGCGCAAATCCTGCTGGTGCCGAACGGCAGCCCTTACGAATCCGGCAAGCCCGGCGAGCGCATGACCTTGGCGCAAGCGCGCGTCAAGGAAACCGGCTTGCCGCTGGTTTATGTCAATCAAGCCGGCGGGCAGGACGAATTGGTGTTCGATGGGGCGTCGTTCGTGCTGGACGCCAAAGGCGAAATCGCCGCGCAGGCCAAGGCGTGGGATGAGGATTTCCTTCTAACGCATTGGCAGGCCTCGCCCGGCGGGCTCGCGCCCCAACCGGCGGCCAAGGCGCAAATCCCGCAAGCCGAAGCCGCGATCTATCATGCGCTGATGCTGGGCTTGCGCGATTACGTGGCCAAGAACGGCTTTCCCGGCGTGGTCTTGGGCCTTTCCGGCGGCATCGATAGCGCGCTTGCCGCCGTGCTTGCCGCCGACGCGCTCGGCGCCGATAAAGTGCGCGCCGTCATAATGCCGTCGCCCTACACCGCGCAGGAAAGCCTCGACGACGCGGCGGCGCTGGCCGCAAATCTCGGTTGCCGGCTCGATACCATCCCTATCGCGCCGGCGATGAATGTTTTTTCCGAAACGCTGGCGGATGTTTTCAAGGGCCGCGCGTCCGGCACGGCCGAGGAGAACATCCAGTCGCGCTGCCGCGGCCTGATCCTGATGGCGATCTCCAACGCATTCGGGCCCATGGTGCTTTCGACCGGCAACAAGTCGGAAATGTCGGTCGGCTACGC
>DATKSH010000292.1:0-2895 GCA_035531735.1 Alphaproteobacteria bacterium | reverse complement strand
CGGCCCTTCGGTGCAGGCACCGCGCCTTTCCACGCTTTTGCTGGACGTGGCGAAGCTCGATCCCGCGGCAACACTCGAACGACTTGAAGCGCACGGCGACGGGCTGACGCCGGAGGACGCCGAGGCGCGGCTCGAAACATACGGCCGCAACAGCATCGCCCGCGAGGCCAAGAAAAGCGTGACGCGCCAACTGGCCGAGCGGCTGGTCAATCCGCTCAACGTGATGCTGCTGGTGCTGGTGATCCTCAATATCTTCGTGCTGTACGATTTCGAATCCGCCGGCGTGGTCGGCATGATGGTGGTGCTCAGCGTGACGCTGTCTTACGTGCAGGAATATCGTTCCGACCGCGCGGCGGAAAAACTGCGCGCGATGGTTAGCACCACCGCAACCGTCATGCGCCGCACCCTCGAAGACGAAGCACAGCTTGAAGGCTCGCCGCGCGACGCACGCAAATCTCAACGCGTCGAGGTGCCGATCGAGGAGGTGGTGCCGGGCGATATTATTTGGCTATCGGCCGGCGACATCATCCCGGCCGATATTCGCATCCTCGCCGCCCGCGATTTGTTCATCAACCAGGCGGCGTTGACCGGCGAATCCCTGCCGCTCGAAAAGTTCCCGGCCCTCGGCGATGGCAAAAGCGCCTCGGCGCTCGACCTTGCCGACATCTGCTTCATGGGAAGCCATGTGACCAGCGGCACCGCGCGCGCTGTGGTGGTGCTGACGGGAGCGCAGACCTATTTCGGCACGCTGGCGAAGTCGATTTTAGGCCGGCGCGCGCGCACCAGTTTCGAGAAAGGCATCAACCGTTTCACCTGGCTGATGATCAAATTCATGTTGGTGATGGTGCCGTTGGTGTTTCTCATCAACGGCTTTACCAAGCACAACTGGATGGAAGCCTTCATTTTCGCGATGGCGGTCGCCGTCGGCCTCACGCCCGAAATGTTGCCGATGATCGTGACGGTGAATCTCAGCAAGGGCGCGCTCGCCATGTCGCGTAAGAAAGTGATCGTCAAGCGCCTCAACTCGATCCAGAATTTCGGCGCCATGGACGTGCTTTGCACCGACAAGACCGGCACCTTGACGCAAGACAAGGTTATCATGAAGCGCCATGTCGATTTGAAGGGCGAGGATTGCGACGAGGTTTTGCAATACGCCTATCTCAACAGCTATTACCAGTCGGGGCTCAAGAATCTGCTCGACATCGCGGTTTTGGAGCACGCCGAGTTGCGCCGCGATTTGCATCTCGAAACCTATGCAAAAATCGACGAAATCCCGTTCGATTTCTCGCGCCGGCGCATGTCGGTGGTGGTCGAGAAGGCGCACGCCCAGCACATTCTCATTTGCAAGGGCGCGGTCGAGGAGATCATGAATATATGCACGCGCGGCGAATTGGGCGACGCGGTGTTTGCGCTCGACGACACCCACCGCGCCGAAATCGCCAAACTGGCCGAGGATTTGAACGAAGACGGTTTCCGTGTGGTCGCGGTCGCGCATAAGGAAATGCCGCCCGATCAGGCAGCCTATGGCGTCAAGGACGAATGCGATTTGACCATGATCGGCTTCATCGCCTTCCTCGATCCGCCCAAGGAAAGTGCACGCCTCGCTATTGCCGCGCTCGCCAAATATGGCGTCGCGGTCAAGGTGCTGACCGGCGATGGCGACATTGTCACGCGCAAGATTTGCCGCGAAGTGAATCTCCCGGTCGAAGGCACCTTGCTCGGCAGCGCCATCGAAAATTTGACCGACCAAGAATTGGCCGAGCAGGTCGATCGCACCACCGTATTCGCCAAATTGTCGCCGGCGCAAAAGGCGCGCGTGATTGCGGCGTTCCACCGCAACGGCCATGTGGTCGGATTCCTCGGCGACGGCATCAATGACGGACCGGCGTTGAAGGCCGCCGATGTCGGCGTGTCGGTCGATACCGCGGTCGATATTGCAAAAGAATCCGCCGACATTATTTTGCTGGAAAAGAATTTGCTGGTGCTGGAGGAGGGCGTTTTGGAAGGCCGCAAAGTGTTCGGCAACATCACCAAATACATCAAGATGGGGGCCAGTTCCAATTTCGGCAATATGTTCAGCGTTCTCGGCGCCAGCGCGTGGCTACCGTTCCTGCCGATGGCGCCGATCCAGGTGCTGACCAACAACCTGCTTTACGATTTTTCGCAAACGGCGATCCCGACCGACAATATCGATGAGGATTATCTTACCCGTCCGCGCCAGTGGAACATCCGCGACATCGCCAAATTCATGGTCATTTTGGGGCCCGTGAGTTCGATCTTCGATTATTTGACCTATGTCCTGATGTATTTCGGTTTTGGGGCCGATACGCCCGCGCACGCTGCGCTGTTCCAGACCGGCTGGTTCGTGGAATCGATTTTGACTCAGACGCTCATCATCCATGTGATACGCACGGCCAAAATCCCGTTCCTGCAAAGCCGCGCCAGCATCGCCTTGATGTTCACCAGCCTCATCATCTGCGCGGTTGGCGCGTGGCTGCCGTCTTCGCCCTTTGCGCACGCGCTCGGATTTACCGAATTGCCGGGCCTCTATTGGCTGGCGGCGGCGGCCATCGTGCCGGCCTATCTGCTCCTCGCCAACGCGGTGAAACTGTGGTTCATCCGCAAATTCGGATGGAATTGAATTAATGCCAGAAACCATCATGCATGCGGCTTTAAATCGTCGCACGCCCCTTTATGACCTGCATAGCGAGCTTGGCGGGAAAATGGTGCCGTTCGCCGGTTATGAGATGCCGGTGCAATATCCCGCCGGCATCATCAAGGAACATTTGCACACGCGTGCGGCGGCCGGCTTTTTCGATATTTCGCATATGGGGCAAATCCGGCTCGAAGGCGGCGGCGATGTTCGCGCGCGGCGTGAAAAGATCGTGCCGGGCG
>DATKSH010000291.1:0-3475 GCA_035531735.1 Alphaproteobacteria bacterium | reverse complement strand
TAACGATTTCATCGGTGGTCTGCGCGATCGGATGCACGCGCCCGTCCATCGGCGATGCCGCTGGCACCGGGCGCGGCGCCAGAGTCACGTCGATGCGCTCTTTCTCAAGCCGGGCGTTCAACTCCGCCCCGGCGAGTTCCTTTTGTTTTGCTTCAATCGCGCCGGCGATCTCGTCTTTCAGGACATTGAGCGCCGCGCCGCGCGCCTTGCGTTCCTCGGGCGGCAACGCGCCGAGCGTCTTCATCAAGCCGGTGACGGAACCCTGCTTGCCGAGCGCCTTGACGCGCACATCGTCGAGCGCGGCGGCGTCCTTGGCCGCAGCAATACCGGCGAGCAGATCCTTTTTCAGGCTGTCGAGTCCGTTTTCGTCGGACAGATTTTGCGCGGCTTCGGCCATGGTCCCTTCCTATAACCTCGGTTTTATTGGACTTTGCCACCTAAAGCAAATCCCACAAAAGCGGGATCAAGGGCGTGTCGGCGGGAGGCATCTCATAATCGCGCAATTCCCCTTTCGCCGCCCAAACGAGGTTCTGGCCCTCCTTCGCGCACGGCGTCCCTTGCCACACGCGGCAGGCGAAAACCGGCATTAAAAGATGGAAATCGGCGTAAGGATGGGAAGCGAAGGTCAGCGGCAAGAGGCACCCGACCGACGTCTCGATGCCCAATTCCTCGCGCAATTCGCGCACCAAGGCCGCCTCCGGCGTTTCGTTATCCTTGACCTTGCCGCCGGGAAATTCCCAAAGGCCCGCCATGCTTTTGCCGGGTGGACGTTGGGCGAGAAGAACGCGCCCCCCGCCGTCGATCAGTGCGGCGGCGGCGACCAACAGCAAAGGCCGGTTGCCCGTGATGGGCGGCAAGGTCACGTCGATGCAGGGCATGCGAATTTCACATTTGATTGAATATGCATCCGTACAATAATTTACCATAAGAACGGCGTCATTCCGCAAAGTTTTCTTCCCGCCGCCCGGCGGGAAGAAAACTTATGCGGAATCCGATTTGGTTATTTCCGGATCAAACAGAAAATCAGATTCCGGATCAAAACCGATTTTCTGAAGAAAATCGTTTTTGTCCGGAATGACGGCTTCTTTCATTAAAACCGGCCCCAATCCCAATAGCAAAAAAAGCCCGGAACCTCGCGGCGCCGGGCTTTTTCTTCAAACCGCGAAATCGCTTATTTCGCCTTTTCGTCGGCCGTCTTCATCGGCGAGCCGTCGATGTTGAACTTTTCGACCTTGGCATGGGCCTGCAGCTTTTCGATCAGCGCGTTGGTCATTTGCTGGCCCAACTGGTTGGCGATCTGGTCGTGGACGTCCTTGAGCGCCGGCGGCGAGGACTTGCGCTTGTCCTCGACCTTGATGACGTGCCAACCGAATTCGGTCTTGATCGGCTTATCGGAAATTTCGCCCACGCTCATGTCGAAGGCGGCGTCGGCAAACGGCTTGACCATGGCCTCGCGGGTGAAATAGCCGAGATCGCCGCCATTCTTGGCCGAGCCGCTATCCTTCGATTCCTGCTCCGCCAATTTGGCGAAGTCGGCGCCGGCCTTGAGCTTCTTGATCGCGTCCTTGGCCTCTTGCTCGGCGTTGGGACCGGTGAAAAGGATGTGGCGCGCGCGCACTTCCTCCTGCGGTTTGAACTTCTTGACCAACTCGTCATAGCGCGACTTGATGGCGGCATCGGTGAGCTTGGGCTCGACTTCCTTGCGCACATAGGCCTGCGCGACGATCTGGTTTTCCGCGTCTTTCATTAATGCGCGCACCTGCTTCGTGTCCTGCAGCCGGTCCTTATAACCCTCGGTCGCCGCCAGCTTGGTGGCGATCATTTTCTGCAGCACTTCGGGGTAGAGCATTTGCGGCGGAATGTTTTCGGCCTGCGGGCCCAATTGCTGCAGTTCCAGCACGAAATCGGAACGGTGAATGTCCTCGCCGTTGACGCGGGCGATCACCGGGTCGCCCTTGGCGGGGGCGGATTTGCCGGCCGCGAAAGCCGGGACCGCGAAAAGGCCGAGCATTAGAACGGCGGCGGCAAGGCGAAGCGGATTCGTCATGAGGGCATCCTTCCTTTTTGAAGCCTGTGAGGGTTGAAAGCCGAAAGCATCGAGATGGGCCAACGCCCGTTTCTGCCGTTCTTGGATAGAACCTCCGGGTGCAAACATCAAGCCCGGCAAATATGGCAATTTTAGGCATCGGGCTTGCTTTTCGGCCCCGACATGGCCATTTAAGAGCCGACGAAACACTTTAATCGGCGCCCGCATGACGGCCGCATTGACCTTTTTGGACATGATCGCGAACCTCGCCCGCAAAATCTTCGGTTCCCACAACGAACGCATCTTGCGCGGGCAGGACAAGGCCGTTGCCCGTATCGGCGCGCTCGAGCCCGCTTTCGCCGCGCTGACCGACACCGCCTTGCAAGCCAAGACCGGCGAATTCAAGGCGCGCCTCGAAAAGGGCGAAACGCTCGACGATCTGTTGCCCGAAGCGTTCGCCGCGGTGCGCGAAGCCGCCAGGCGCGCGCTCGGCCAGCGTCCTTTCGACGTGCAGTTGCGCGGCGGCATGGTGCTGCACGAAGGCAAGATCGCCGAGATGAAGACCGGCGAAGGCAAGACGCTGGTCGCCACTTTGCCGGTTTATCTCAACGCGCTTTCGGGCAAGGGCGTGCATGTCGTCACCGTCAACGATTACCTCGCCAGCCGCGACAGCGCGTGGATGGGCAAAGTCTATAATTTCCTCGGCCTTTCGGCCGGCTGCATCGTCCACGGGCTCGACGACGGAGAGCGCCGCGCCGCCTACGCCGCCGACATCACCTATGGCACCAACAACGAATTCGGCTTCGATTACCTGCGCGACAACATGAAGTTCGCCTATGAGGATTTGGTCCAGCGTCCCTTTAATTACGCGATCGTCGACGAGGTCGACAGCATCCTGATCGACGAGGCGCGCACACCGCTGATCATTTCGGGCCCGGCCGAGGATTCCTCCGAGCTTTACATCAAGGTCGATGCGATCATTCCGAAACTGGCGGAAGAAGATTACGAAAAGGACGAAAAAGCCCGCACCGTGGTCCTGACCGAAATCGGCAACGAGCGGATCGAGGAATTGCTGGGCGAGGCCGGCCTTTTGACCGGCGAAGGACTCTACGAGCCGCAGAACGTGCAGGTGGTGCATCACGTCAACCAGGCGCTCCGCGCGCATAAATTGTTCGCCCGCGATGTCGATTACATCGTCAAGAACGGCAAGATCGTCATCATCGACGAATTTACCGGCCGCATGATGGAAGGCCGCCGCTTTTCGGACGGGCTGCACCAAGCGCTGGAGGCCAAGGAGCATGTCGAGATCCAGCGCGAGAACCAGACGCTGGCCTCGATCACTTTCCAGAATTATTTCCGCCTTTATCCCAAGCTTTCCGGCATGACCGGCACCGCCGTCACCGAAGCCGCCGAATTCGCCGAGATATACGGGCTCGACGTGGTCGAGAT
>DATKSH010000290.1:0-2528 GCA_035531735.1 Alphaproteobacteria bacterium | reverse complement strand
GACCACGCCGTTGATGATAGCGGCCCAGAACAGGGCCTTGATCGCGTGAATGCTGGTGAAATTGATGAAAAGCCCGATCAGGGTAGCGCCGGCGAGGGTGCCGTAAAAGGCCTTGGCCTCGCGCGGCCGGCGGCCGAGCCCGATATGCCATTCCAAAGCCTCGCCGACGGCATAGGCGGAGGAGGCCGACAAAATCGGCACCGCCAGTAATCCCGTGCCGACGATGCCGAGCGCGAAGACGGCAAAGGCGAAGGAGCCGGCGATGGGCCTTAAGGCCTCGGCCGCCTGCGCCGAGGTTTCGATGTCGGTGAGGCCATGCGCGTTCAAGGTCGCCGCCGCGGTCAAAATGATGAAGAGGCCGATCAAATTCGAGAAACCCATGCCGACCAGCGTATCGAAACGGATGCGCGCGAGTTCGCTGCCGGCCTGTTCCGGCGCCACCAGCAAAGGCTGCGCCTCCGGGTTGGCGACGACATCCTCGGCTTCCTGCGTCGATTGCCAGAAGAACAAATAAGGGCTGATGGTGGTGCCGAACACCGCGACGATGGCGGCGAAATAGCCGGCATCGACGTGCAAATGCGGAACAAACAGGCCGAACGCCACGCGGCCCCACGGCATATGGACGATCAACACCACGCCGACATAGGCGAACAAACTCAAGGTCGTCCATTTAAGGAACGTGATGTAGCGCCGGTAATCGAAGGCAACCTGCGCCGCCACGCAGCCGATGCTGAAAAGAACGGCCCATAACTTGGCGCTGCCGCCGATCACCAGCTCGATGGCCGAGCCCATGGCGCCCAGATCGGCGCCCAGATTGAGCGTGTTGGCGATCACCAGAAGCGCCACCATCGCCTGCAACAGCCCGCGCGGATAGAAAAGCCGCAGATTGCCGGCGAGGCCGTAACTGGTGGTGCGGCCTATGCGGGCGCTGATTTCCTGGATCGCGACCATGAGCGGATAGCTGAACAGCATGGTCCAGCCGATGCCATAGCCGAATTGCGCGCCGACCTGCGAATAGGTGGCGATGCCGCTGGGATCGTCGTCGGCCGCGCCGGTGATGAGGCCGGGGCCGAGACGCCGCCAGAAATTAATCGGATAGCGATAGATCCATCGCATGATCCGGGCATCCTTCTATGGTCGCTCGTTTCGCTCATAGGCGGGGGCTTCTTGCCACGGGGGGCGAAGCAAAAGCAACAGATTTCGGCCCTGTTTTGGCTAATTGTCCGCGACGATACCGAAGGGTAGGATGGCGCCGGCCTTGATGTGGTTCCTCTGATGCCCTTCGAACATCGATCCGAGCCTTTATTGCCGCGCTCCCTGTGGCTCATGCGGGTCATGCGCTCGTTCGGCCTCGCCAGCCTTCTGGCTGGATCGACGCTGATCGCCGGCATTCTTGGTTATCATTTACTGGGACATTTGCCGTGGATCGACGCGATCCTCGAAGCTTCGATGATATTAGGCGGCATGGGCGCCGTCGCGCCGATGGCCAACGACGCGGTCAAATTATTCGCTTCGGCCTATGCGCTGTTCAGCGGGTTGGTCGTCATTACCACGATTGGCATCCTGATGGCGCCGTGGCTACACCGGATGATGCACAGGTTGTATCAGGAGAACGCCGGCGACAAGCGGCGCTGAAATCAGAACGAAGCTCTGCCCTCCGCCTCGCTGAACTGCCGTTCCAGGTCCGAGAAGCGCGTGAACGGCCCGTCGAAATGCAACTCGACGGTGCCGATGGGGCCGTGGCGCTGCTTGGCGATCAGCACTTCGGCGACGTTGCGGATTTCCTCGCCGCGCTCCTGCCAGCGCTGATAGCGCAGGTTGAATTTCTCCTCGGCCTCGTCCTGCCGGCGCGTCGGCTCGCCGCGCGTGTGGTAATATTCCTCGCGATAGACAAACATCACGACGTCGGCGTCCTGCTCGATGGAGCCGGATTCGCGCAAATCCGCCAGTTGCGGCTTCTTGTCCTCGCGGGCCTCGACCGCGCGCGAAAGCTGCGAAAGGGCCAGCACCGGCACGTCCAGTTCCTTCGCCAAAGCCTTGAGGCTACGCGTGATTTCGGACACTTCCTGCACGCGGTTTTCGTCGCGCCGGGCGGAGCCGCGCAAAAGCTGCAAATAGTCGATCACGATCATGCCGATATGCGGCACCATGCGTTTCAACCGCCGCGCGCGCGTACGCAGCGCCGCCACCGAAAGGCCCGGCGTGTCGTCGATATAAAGCGGCGCGCGGGCCAAAATCTTGCTGGCCTCGACGAATTTGGCGAAATCCTCGGTCTTGATCTCGCCACGCCTTATTTTGTCCGAAGGCACGTTGGCATGCTCGCCGAGTAACCGCGTGGCCAATTGCTCGCTCGACATTTCGAGCGAGAAGAAGGCGACGGCGGCGCCTTCCTTGCCGTCGCTGTCGTGAAACTTGCGCGCGGCGTTGAAGGCGATGTTGGTGGCGAGCGCGGTCTTGCCCATCGAAGGCCGCCCGGCGAGGATGACGAGGTCCGATTTCTGCAAGCCGCCCAGTTTGCGGTCGAGATC
>DATKSH010000289.1:0-4595 GCA_035531735.1 Alphaproteobacteria bacterium | reverse complement strand
ACTGCTCCATGCCATTGTCGCGGACATAGCCGTGGCCGCCGAAAACCTGCACGCCGAGATTGGCGACCTCGAAGCCGACATCGGTCAGGAATGCCTTGATGATCGGAATCATGAGAGCGACCAGGTCGCCGGCCTCGGCCCGCACATTTTCGTCCGGATGCTTGGCCTCAATATCCAACTCGCGACCGATCCAGCAAGCCAAAGCGCGGCAACCTTCGGTCAAGGCGCGCATGGTCAGCAAATTGCGCCGCACGTCAGGATGCACGATCAATGGATCGGCCGGTTTCTCCGGAAACTTCGCGCCGGTCAAGGCGCGGCCTTGCAAGCGTTCCTTCGCGTAAATCACCGCGTTCTGATAAGCGACCTCGGCAAGGCCGAGGCCCTGCAAGCCGACCGCGAGCCGCGCCTCGTTCATCATGGTGAACATGGCGCTCATGCCCTTGTTGGGCTTACCCACCAGCCAGCCGGTCGCATTATCGAAATTCATCACGCAGGTGGCCGAGGCCTTGATGCCCATTTTATGTTCGATGCTACCGCATTTGACGTTATTGCGCTCGCCGTTAGATTTATCTTCCTTGGGCAAAAATTTCGGCACCAAAAAGAGGCTGATACCCTTGGTGCCGGGCGGCGCGTCGGGCAGGCGCGCCAGCACCAAATGCATGATGTTGTCGGCAAGGTCGTGTTCGCCGGCGGATATGAAGATTTTGGTGCCGGTGATCTTGTAATCGCCGTCCTTGTCGGGCACCGCCTTAGTGCGGATCAGGCCGAGATCGGTGCCGCATTGCGGCTCGGTCAGGCACATGGTGCCGGTCCAGGTGCCGTCGGCCAGCTTGGGCAGGAAAAATTTCTTCATCTCGTCGCTGCCGTGCTTGTCGATCGCGTTATAGGCGCCGTGTGAGAGACCCGGATACATGCCGAACGAGAGATTGGCCGAGCACACCATCTCGTCGATCACGAAATTGAGCAAGAGAGGCAAGCCCTGCCCGCCATATTCCGGCTTGCATGAAAGCCCGGTCCAGCCGCCTTCGCGAAACGTTTTATAGGCGTCCTTGAAGCCCTTCGGCGTTTTCACTTCGCCGGCAACACATGTGCAACCCTCGGCGTCACCCGACTGGTTGAGCGGGAACAAAACTTCCTCGCAAATCTTGCCCGCCTCTTCGAGGATCGAGGCGAGTGTTTCCGGCGCCGCCTCGCCATAGCCCGGCAGTTGCACAAGCGCCTTGGCGTCGATCACTTCGTCGAGCAGGAAGCGGATATCGTCGAGCGGGGCTTTGTAAGACGGCATGGTTACTTGGCCTTTCTGGATCCCCGCTTTCGCGGGGATACGGGATTTTCTAAATTCGCTGCGCTCATTAAGAAAATCTCCTAATTCCTCAACGGCTTCCCGGTATCCAGCATTTGCTGGATGCGGGCGATGGTCTCATCCGTGTGGACCAGTTTCATGAATTCGCGCTTTTCGAGCGCGAGGATTTGTTCTTCGGTGGTCAGGGCGGTGAAATCATGATCGCCGCCGCAAAGAACCGAGGCCAGCGCCTTCGATACCGTCACGTCATGCGGCAACGCCTTGCCGAGCAATTTGAATCCCTCGATGGCGAGGTAAAGCGCCGCACGTCCTGCCGGGCCCGGCAGGTTAAGCTGCCACGGCTCCGGCGGCTTGTAATCCGGCGCCAGTTCCAGAACGCGCTGCTTGGCGTCGTACAAAAGCCGGTCGCGATTCATGCTGATGCCGTCCGAGGGGCGCAGATAGCCGAGATCGCGCGCTTCCTCGGCCGATTTGGCGACCTTGGCGAGGCTCACGGTCTCGAACACATGGCTGATCGGCGGGATCGGGCCCCCGAAGCGTTTCTTGGCGTGGAAGGCGCGGCCCAGCATTTGCGCGCAACCGCCCCAGCCGGGGATCAAGCCGACCCCGACTTCGACCAACCCGATATAGGTTTCGGCATGCGCCTGCACCGCCGAGCAATGAAGCGTGATTTCGCAACCCCCGCCCAGCGCCATGCCGGTCGGCGCGGCGACGGAAGGAAACGGCGCGAAGCGCAGCGCCTTATAGGCCTCATGCCCCTGATCGACCAGGTTTTCGATCGCCGGCCACATGGCGATATTGATGGCGAACAACGCCAAGCCGAGATTGGCGCCGACCGAGAAATTGTCGGCCTCGTTATGAATCACAAGGCCTTTCCATGCGCCGCCGCTGCCGCCGATAATTTCGACCGACTTCTTGACCATGCCGAGCGTGTCGGGATCGATGGCGTTCATCTTGGTGTGGAATTCGAGGCATAAAACGCCGTCGCCGATGTCCCATAAACTGGCCGAGCCGTTCTTGGCTACCGGCGTGGCGCCGCGCTTGGCGTCGGCCAGAGGCAGCACGCCGGGCGCCCGCGCCACCGGCTTGAACGCGCCATAGATGGTGAGCAATTCGAGCTTGCTGCCTTCGACGTGATAAAAACCGCCGTTCTCGGCCGCTTTTTGCAAATAGTCCGGCACCGGCTTTTGCGCGGCGGCAAGCCGCTCGGCCAACCATTTGGCGCCGAGTTTATCGATCAATTCGAACGGCCCGAATTTCCAGTTGAAGCCGAGCCGCATGCCAGCATCGACCGCGGTGATGTCGTCGGCGATCTGCGGCACCAGCGAGGCCGCATAGGAAAGCGTCTGCGACAACACCGCCCATGCGTATGTGCCGATTTTATCCGGCGCTTCGCACAGGGCGCGCAAATTCTTGCCGGCGGATTCGACCGCCGGTAATTTGGCCTTCCGCGACGGGTGATATTCTCCGGTCTTGAGATCGATGCTTTCCTTGACCTTGCCCGCTTCCGTTTTATTGAGGCGGTAAAAGCCGCCCTTGCCCTTGCGCCCGGTATAACCGTCCTTGATCATCTTGAGAATCAAGGCATGCTCGATGTTGATCGCGCGATAGGCATCGTCGGCCGGCAAGGTTTCCATGAAGCTTTTGGCGATGAGAGGCATCAAATCGATGCCGATCAAGTCGAGCAGGCCAAACACGCCGGTTTTCGGCATGCCGACAGGCTTCGAAAACACCGCGTCGGCTTCCTCGACCGTCAAGCCCAGATCGAACGCGGCGTTGACCGCGCATTGGAGGAAAAACACGCCGAGCCGGTTGGCGATGAAACCGGGCGTGTCCTTGCAAGGCACCACGCCCTTGCCGAGACGGCGGTCGCCGAAATCGCGGATCAAAGCAGCGGCATCGGGCCGCGTCGCCTCGCCAGCCACCAGTTCCAGCAAGCGCATATAACGCGGCGGGTTGAAAAAATGGGTAATCATGAAATCGCGCGCGAAACGCGAGCTTTGTCCCTTGACCAGCACCGAGAGAGGAATGGTCGACGTGTTGGAGGAAACAATCGAGCCGGTTTTCCTCACCGCGTCGATTTTTTTATAAAGATCGCTTTTGACCTGCGGGTTTTCCAGCACCGCCTCGACGATCCAATCGACGTCGCGCAACTTGCCGAGATCGTCCTCCAGGTTGCCGGGCGTGATCAGCTTGGCGTTCTTGGCATGCATAAAAGGCGCGGGGTCCATTTTTTGCAATTTTTCCAGCGCACCCCCGGCGAGGGCATTACGGTCGGACGCGCCCTTCGGCACGATGTCGAGCAGCAAAACCGGCACGCCGGCATTGGTCATATGGGCCGCGATCTGGCTGCCCATCACGCCGGAGCCGATGACGGCGACCTGTTTTATTTCCGAACTCATCGGCTAAACTGCCTCCAGAATGGTCGCAATCCCCTGCCCGCCGCCAATGCATTGGGTGGCAAGGGCAAATTTTTTCTTTTCGCGTTTGAGCAAGGAAGCCGCCTTGCCGGTGATGCGCGCGCCGGTGGCACCGAGCGGATGGCCCAAGGCAATCGCACCGCCATCGAGATTGACCTTGGCGATGTCGATGTCGAGATCGCGGATGCAGGCGATGGATTGGCTGGCAAACGCCTCGTTCAATTCGATGATGTCGATGTCCTTGATCGAAAGGCCGGCGCGGGCCAAGGCCTTTTTGGTGGCGGCGACCGGGCCGATGCCCATGATCGCCGGATCGCAGCCCGCGACGGCGATGGATTTGATGCGCGCAAGGATTGGCAGGCCGTTCTTTTCGGCATATTCCTCACTGGTGACGAGCGTCGCCGCCGCACCGTCGGTCAAGGGCGAAGAGGTGCCGGCGGTGACGGAGCCCTTGTCCTCGAAAGCCGGCTTCAGTTCGGATAATTTGGCCGCCGTGGTGCCGGGGCGGATGCAGCCGTCCTTATCGACCACGCCGCCCGGCGCCGGGATCGGCACGATTTCGTCGCGCAATTTGCCGGCGCTTTGCGCCGCCGCCGCCTTGGATTGCGAATTGACGGCGAACGCTTCCTGTTCCTTGCGCGAGATGCCGTATTTGCGCGCGACGTTTTCCGCCGTCACGCCCATGCTGATATAGGCTTGCGGGTATTTTTCGGCCAGCGCCGGGTTGGGCATCGGGTTGTAGCCCATCATCGGCACCCGTGACATGCTTTCGATCCCGGCGCAAAGGAAAGCCTCGCCGGCATTCATCTGGATGGCGCCGGCCGCACTATGAATGCTTTGCATCGAGGAGCCGCAGAAACGGTTGATGGTCG
>DATKSH010000288.1:0-6694 GCA_035531735.1 Alphaproteobacteria bacterium | reverse complement strand
ATGGCTGGATCAGGGTTGCCCCCATTGTCCAATATTCCCCACTGCTGCCTCCCGTAGGAGTCTGGGCCGTGTCTCAGTCCCAGTGAGGCTGATCATCCTCTCAGACCAGCTATGGATCGTAGCCTTGGTGAGCCGTTACCTCACCAACTAGCTAATCCAACGCGGGCCCATCTAATGGCGATAAATCTTTGCCCCGAAGGGATTATCCGGTATTAGCACCAGTTTCCCGGTGTTATCCCGAACCAAAAGGTAGGTTCCCACGCGTTACTCTCCCGTGCGCCGCTCCCCGCCATCAAATTGTCTATTCAAGAAAGCGCTTGATGCGCTCCATGAGGGCTCGTCTTGTACGACCGTCGTGTTTCATAATGCGTTCGCGATCACGCGCCGCATCCAAAACATGATAGGCTTCGTAGTATATCAGCTTCCATCGACGGCCTCGCGTTGCGTGGACCTTGCCGGCGTTATGTTCTACATAACGGCGCTTTAGATCGCCGGTATGGCCGATGTAGAAATCATCGGGATCGTCGGCATTCTGGAGCAGATACAGGTAGTACATAGACGTACCTTAATAGACAATTTGAAGGCGGGGCGCTCGACTTGCATGTGTTAGGCCTGCCGCCAGCGTTCGTTCTGAGCCATGATCAAACTCTCAAGTTTGATTTGGTTTTTTAACGATCGTTTCTTGGAAGAAACGACCAAAACCACATGGCTTTGTGTACTCATCCTAATTGAGGGTTCTTCACTCAACGTCTCCGGTTTGACCCGGAGTGATGCGTATAGAACTTGTCTGTCTTTAGGATGCGTAACGACAAAGCCGAATACCTTTCGTTAACCCTTGCGGGCTAATGAATGGCTTTGGATATCACCGGCCAGTCGATCGGTGCCTTTTGGGCACGACCTTCCCACCGCGGATCGCCGTCTGCGCATCCCTTCTCATCCGATTTACGATGTCCAAGAACGTCTGCACTTTAGGCTACCGCCGAAGAAAAAACGACATTCGCCGAGCATCCAGTTTGGCGCTAGCCAAACAGGCGCCTGGAAATGCCGTTATCTGAGAGATAGCTCCCAGCGACCGGATAAAGGTCGCCGGTAAGCAAGAAGTTACCGATTTCGAGGGGCTTTGTCCAGCGGAAAGTTAAAAAATCGTGCAGAACCGGGCTTTTAGCTGTGGATAGAATCGGGAGCCATTAAAACCACAAAATATGTGATTCCTTGGGTATATAAAAGCCCGGCCTGAAAATAAAAGAAATGCCGCTTTAACCATGGACGTCCGCATTCCTCAACTGGCGCTTGCGTTTTTGGAAGGCCTCGGCCTGATCCTGTCGCCGTGCATTTTGCCGATTTTGCCGATCATGCTGGCGGCGTCGCTGGACGGCGGCAAGGCAAGGCCGCTTGGCATCATCACCGGCTTTATCGCCGCCTTCACGATTTTCGCGCTGCTGTCGCGGCAGATCTTGGCGGCGCTCAATGTCGATCCCGATATTTTGCGCGACGGCGCGCTCGCTTTGCTGGTGGTGTTCGGCCTTGTGATGCTGTCGAAAACCTTGTCGGATAAATTGCTCGGCGCGACGCAGGGGTTGGCCAATTTCGGCCAGAGCTTTTCTGCGCGCTGGGATAAAAAGCAGGGATTTTTCGGCGGCATCGGCATCGGTGCCTTGGTCGGATTGATCTGGACGCCGTGCGCGGGGCCGATCATGGCCGCCGCCATCGTGCAGATCATTCAGGCCAAGACCAATCTCGAAGCCACGCTGACGGTCGTGATGTTCGCGCTGGGGGCCGGCATTCCGATGCTGGCGATCGCACTTTTGGGGAGACAAATCATGCAACGCCTCGCTTTTCTCAAAGTCCATTCCTACGCCGTGCGCCGCGCGCTCGGCATCGTCATCATCGCGGCGGCGGCGCTGATTTATTCCGGCGCCGACGTGTCGCTGCTGGCGGCATCGAACAGTGCCGCGCCGGCCGGCAACGGCACGCGGCTTGAAGACGCGTTGGCCAATCCCTTTCCGGCGCCGGAGATTACCGGCATCAAGGATTGGATCAATTCGCCGCCGCTGAAAATCGCCGATCTGCGCGGCAAAGTCGTGCTGATCGATTTCTGGACTTATTCCTGCATCAATTGCGTGCGGACTTTGCCTTACATCACCAAATGGGACGCGGAATATCGCGATAAGGGCCTTGTCATCATCGGCGTCCATGCGCCGGAATTCGCGTTCGAGAAAAAACTTTCCAACGTTCAAGCCGCCGTCGAGAAATACGGCATTCGTTATCCTGTCGCGCTCGATAGCGATCTGGCGACGTGGACGAATTTCCATAACGAATATTGGCCCGCCCATTACCTGATCGATAAGCAGGGCAACGTCGTTTATACGCATTTCGGCGAGGGCGATTACAACATCACCGAGAACAATATCCGCGTGCTGCTTGGCCTTGGCGCGAAAAAGGAAATGCCGGTGGCGCAAGCGCCCTTGGCGCCGGCACAGACGCCGGAAACTTATCTTGGCTATGCGCGCGCCGAACGCTTCACCGGCGGCAGCCTGATTAACAAGAGGCCCGCGCCTTACGCCTTTCCGTCGATTGTGTTGCTTAACCATTGGGCACTGAGCGGCGTGTGGCAAATCGGTGCGCAGGCCATCACGGTGCGGAAGGCGGGCGCGGCGCTGCGCCTCAATTTCATCGCGCGCAAGGTGTTTCTGGTCATGGGCACGGAAGACGGCAAGCCGCGCATGGTGCGCGTGCTGCTGAACGGCGCAACGCCGGGCAAGGCGGCCGGCGCGGATGTCAAGGACGGCACCGTGACCGTCGATCATCAGGGGCTTTACGAATTGATCGATCAGGGTGCGACGCAGAACGGCGTTCTCGAACTGCAAACCGACGATCCCGGCTTGCAGGCTTATGCGTTTACGTTTGGGGATTAGCGCCGAAATCGATTGCGTTCAGTTTTTGGCGGATCGTCGCGATCGCCTCCGCCGCATATGCCTCCGCCGCCACGCGGCCCCACACCGGATCGGGCCATAAGGGATCGCTTTTGAAGCGGGCGATGACGTGGATGTGCAATTGCGGCACGACATTGCCGATAGCGCCGACATTGATCTTGTCGGGCGCGTAAAGTTCCACGAAAGCTCGCGAAGCTTGCGCGATTTCCTCGATCAAAAGCGCGCGGTCGGCGGCGCCGAGCTGATGAATTTCGCTTATGTCGGCGCGGCGCGGCACCAGAACGAGCCACGGCACGCTTTTGACGTTGTTGAGCCGCAACTGGCATAGAGCCAGATCGCGCATGAAGATGCTGTCGGCTGCAAGCCTCGGATGCAAAACGAAATCGGCCATGGAGGAAAAACGGATTAGCGGTTTTGGTCGCGGTCGCGATCGCGCTTTTGGGAGGAGTCGGAAGAGGGTCGTGCCGGTTTCGGTTGGCCGTTCACCGGCGTGACGCCGAAGGGAGCGCCGACCGGCGTCGTGCCTCGGGGCACGCCAACGGGTGTCGTTCCGGCTGGCACGCCGACCTGCATCGAATTGGGGTGTACGCCGGGCGCGACGGTCGAGGAAGCTTGCCGGTCGTGATCCTCGCGGCGTCCATCTTCATTATGATGGTCGCGATGATAGTCGCGGCCTTGATCGCCGTGGGCGACCGTGACGACGATGGCCGGTCCCGCGTAATAGCCGGGCGGATAATAGGGGTTTTGCACCACCACCGGCGGCAGGGCCGGCGTTACCACCGGCAGCATCGAGGCCGGTTCGTATTGCACATAACGCGCAATGCCGGTGCGCCAGTCGGCGGCGGTCTGGAACCGGCTGGTCCAGATGCCGCGCCCGTCATGCCACGCGGTTTGCTCGTCATAGGCATAGATGCCGCCCGAGGTGGCCGGGTCGTCGCGCGCCCAGCCGCGATCGACCAGGTAGGCCGCGATGTCGTCGAACTGCTCGCCACTTTGGCGGAAGCATTGGGCACTGACGTGATAGGAGTCGGCCATGGCCTTGATGTCGCAACGTACAAAATGGCCTTCGGTGTAGAGCGAAAGATCGTTGAGGGCCTGCCGGCCGCAATTCCACGCGATGTTGCCGTGCCAGCATTCCTGATCGCCGGCCAAGGGCGCGATGCCCCACAGCGATATGTCGATGCCGTCCAGCATCATGTCGCCCGACGGAAGCACCACCGGCGTGCCGAACAACGCGCTGTCGGCCAGCGCCGGCGCCGCTGCGCAAGCCGCGGCCACGGCAATCGCTATCACTATTCGTCGGATCATCCGCATGTTCATAAACCCGTCGTTTGATTGATGCAATGTTAGCGGCCCAAGATGGCGAAAAAGTGATGCCGGTTGCAAAACGCGATGCTATAACACGCCGTCCTTCCAACGCTTCAATTCCCGCCCAATATCAAGAGGTTCGTCTATGCCCGACGCCGATTCAAAAAACCCCGCCACGCGCCGCGAAAGCGATTCCATGGGCTCGGTCGAGGTGCCGGCTGCGCATTATTGGGGCGCGCAGACAGAGCGCAGCCTGCAGAACTTCAAAATCGGCGGCCAGACCATGCCGCTGCCGCTGATCCACGCGTTCGGCATCCTGAAAAAAGCGGCGGCGCTAACCAACATGAAGCTCGGCGAGCTGGACGGCACATTGGGCGCGGCCATCGTCGCGGCGGCCGAGGAAGTGGGCGAAGGCAAGCTCGATGGCGAATTTCCGCTGGTCGTATGGCAAACCGGTTCCGGCACGCAAACCAACATGAACGTCAACGAGGTGATTTCCAACCGCGCGATTGAAATTCTTGGCGGCGAGAAGGGCAGCAAGAAGCCGGTGCATCCTAACGACCACGTCAATCGCGGGCAAAGTTCGAATGATAGCTTCCCGACCGCCATGCATATCGCGGTGGTGCAAGAGATTTGCGATTTTCTCGTCCCGGCGCTGGAGCATTTCCATAAGGCGCTGGCGAAAAAAGCCGCCGCGTTCAAGGACATCGTCAAGATCGGCCGTACGCATTTGCAGGATGCCGTGCCGCTGACCTTGGGGCAGGAATTTTCCGGTTATGCCGAGCAGGTAAAGCTGGCCATCGACCGCGCGCGCGGCGTTTTGCCGCGCCTTTATCCATTGGCGCAGGGCGGCACGGCGGTCGGCACGGGGCTCAATGCCAAGAAGGGCTTCGCCGAGGAATTCGCGCGGCAGGTGGCGGCCATTACCGGCAAGCCGTTTGTTTCGGCGGAAAATAAATTCGAGGGCATGGCCGCGCATGACGCGATGGTGGAAACGTCCGGCGTGCTGAATGTGATCGCGGCGAGCTTCATGAAAATCGCCAACGATATTCGGTTGATGGGTTCCGGTCCGCGCTGCGGCTTCGGTGAAATCCATTTGCCGGAGAACGAGCCCGGTTCTTCCATCATGCCGGGCAAGGTTAACCCGACGCAGGCCGAAGCCATGACGATGGTGGCGGCGCAGGTGATGGGCAACAACGTCGCCGTCACCGTCGCCGGATCGCAGGGGCATTTCGAATTGAACGTGTTCAAGCCGGTGATTATTTATAACGTGCTGCAATCGATCCGTTTGCTCGGCGATGCTGCGCGCAGCTTCACCGATAATTGCGTTGTCGGCATCGAACCGAACAAGGAGCGCATCGCGCAACTGGTCGGCGATTCATTGATGCTGGTGACGGCGCTCAATCCGCATGTCGGCTATGACAACGCCGCCAAGATCGCCAAGAAAGCCCATGCCGAGGGCAAAACGCTCAAGCAGGCGGCGGTCGAATTGGGGATTTTGAAGGCGGAGGAATTCGACAAGCTGATTAAGCCGGAAGAGATGACGCGGCCGATGGAATAACATGCTGAGGTAAAAACAGGTGACTACAAAAGATTATTTTCATCGCGCTCTTTTTTGTTTTGCTCTTCTATGGTTTATAGGAGTCTTAATTTTTAATATCATTTCGATGTATGGGGTTTTTGTTATGACAAACTCCATATGGGATGCCCTTTCTTGGCCATCTGAACACGCAATTCTTGAAACTATAATTGCTTTGCCTTTTCTTGCGGGGGCGCATTGGGGGAAGTGGTGAAACGCTCCATCCGCGTAGCAAAGCACAATACCAGCCTGTCGCTGGAACCCGAATTCTGGGACGAGTTGAAACGCCTCGCGCGGGCGGAAAAACTTTCGCTCAATCAACTGGTCACGCGCATCGATAAGGAACGTAAAGGCAATTTGTCGAGCGCGTTGCGGCTTTATGTGTTGCGGGAGTTGAAGAGTCGAACTTCCCGTTAGCGTCATGCCCGCCCCGGATCGGAGTCCGGGGCAGGCTCCGGCGGGCATCCATCTTAATTCAAGCAAAAAATGGACGCCCGCCTTCGCGGGCATGACGCCCTATTATGACTTCCCGCCGCCGAATAAACTCTCAATCCCGCTCTTATGCGCTTCTTTCTTCCCGATCATCTCGCGTGCGCGGGCGATTTCGGATTCGAGCGCGGCGATATAATCCTTCAACTCGCCGACCGACATTTGCTGTAGGTCGAGCGGCTTGAGCGTCGGGCGCGGCGGATCGAGATCGTCGGGGTTCAGCATGAGGCTAGTTGCTAGTAGCTAGTTGCTAGTTGCTAGGAGGAATATAGCAAGGAATTGAAAAGGACTCCAATTCCGTTACACTTAATCGCTAGCACCTAGCACCTAGCACCTGGCACCTAGCACTTCCATGCACTGCATCGAAATCCGCGAACCCGGCCCG
>DATKSH010000287.1:0-4686 GCA_035531735.1 Alphaproteobacteria bacterium | reverse complement strand
TCCAAAGGCATGACGGTGCTCGACGCGCTGAAAAAGCTGATGGCCTGTCCTGATCTGTGCTCGAAACGCTGGATCTGGGAGCAGTATGACAGCCTCGTCAACGCCGATACCGCGCAAGGGCCGGGCGGCGACGCCGCCGTGGTGCGGATCAACGATCCGCGCACCGATCGCCCGACTAAAAGGGCTCTGGCCATGGCGGTCGATTGTTCCCCTCGTTATTGCGCGGCCGACCCGGTCATGGGCGGCGCGCAAGCCGTCGCGGAAACATATCGCAATCTCAGCGCGGTCGGCGCGAAACCTCTCGCCATCACCGACAACATGAATTTCGGCAACCCGGAAAAGCCGCGTATCATGGGCCAGTTCGCCGGCGCGGTCGAAGGCATCCGGGACGCCTGCCTCGCGCTCGATTACCCGGTCGTCTCCGGCAATTGCAGCCTTTACAACGAAACCAACGGCAGCGCGATTTTGCCGGCCCCGGTTATCGGTGGCGTCGGCTTGCTCGACGATGTTTCAAAGGCAATGACCATCGCTTTCAAATCCGAAGGCGAGGCGATCTTCGTCCTCGGCGAGAGCAAGGATCATATCGGCCAGTCGCTTTATCTTCGCGAGATTCATGGCGAGGAAGACGGCACGCCGCCGCCGGTGCATCTGACCGCCGAGCGCCGCAACGGCAAATTCATCCGCACCCTGATCGCGGCGGGCGATGTCACCGCCTGCCATGATATTTCGGATGGCGGTTTGTTGGTCGCTTTGGCCGAAATGGCTTTGGCCGGAGATATTGGCTGTGCCCTCGATGCCTCGTCAGCCGACGCCGGCTTCTGGTTCGGCGAGGACCAGGCGCGCTATGTGGTGACGGCCAAGGATGCCGATTTGATCGAGCAAAGGGCGCATGAGGCCGGCATTCCAGCCTTGCGCCTCGGCACGACGGGCGGCGCGGCGCTGTCGATCAAGGGCGCGGGTAAAATCGAAATTTCCGCCCTCAGGGCCCTTCACGAAGGCTGGTTGCCGGACTATATGAATACCAAGCAATAACGATAAAGGAATTACCGATGGCCATGGACGTGCGCGAAATCGAGCGCCTTGTAAAAGAAGCCCTGCCCGACGCGAAGATCGAGATCAAGGATCTGCGCGGCGACGGCGACCATTACGCCGCCCATATCGAAAGCGAGGCCTTCATCGGCAAAACGCTGGTGCAGCAGCATCAAATGGTCTATGCCGCGTTGCAGGGACGCGTGGGCGGCATTTTGCACGCCCTCGCGCTCAAAACCTCGGCTCCGGAAGCTTCGGCGCCCATTGAAGCTCGGCAAGCCTAACTACGAAAGGAGGACATCATGGATTCCACTCTCAGCGAACGCATCAAGGCCGATCTCGGCGCCAGTGACGTGGTGCTTTACATGAAAGGCACGCCGGTTTTTCCGCAGTGCGGTTTTTCCGCGCAGGCGGTGCAGATTCTCAACATGCTCGGCGTGCCGTTCAAGGGCATCGACGTGCTGACCGATCCGAGCTTACGCCAAGGCATCAAGGACTTCAGCAACTGGCCGACCATCCCCCAGCTTTACGTCAAGGGCGAGTTCGTCGGCGGCTGCGACATTATGCGCGAGATGCTGGAAAGCGGTGAGCTGCAGCAGGTGCTGGGCGCCAAGGGCGTCGCCGCGGACGCGCCGCCGGCGGCCTGATTAAAAAACCCTAGCGCCGTTCGCGGTTCTTGTCGGCGGTTTCCTTGCGTACGAAAGCGCCATGGCCGTTGCCGATCACGGCCCCGCTGGCCTCAACGCGCAAGATGCCGGACAGCGGCTGCATGGCCGCGCATTCACCGATTCGCGTTTCGTCCATGGTGGGTTTCTTAGAGAGTGCCGGTGACATGTCTTTCTCCTTGCCCTTCGCGGGCGCCAAAATTCATTGTGCACTGCATTATAGGATATATAATTATTGTCAACAGGCGTTTAACGCCGCTGGGAGATTATTTAATTTTTACAATGCGTTAGTAACCCATATCGATCAATGGGTTATAAAGTTGCGCGCATGACACACTGCACAAAAATGGGCGCATTAAGGCAAGCCCAAGCGGCGGCCGGGGCCCAAAGCCCCCGCATGCCTTTTTATGGCCCGGGCGGTTTTACAGGTTGTTGTTGCAGCGGATGACGGTCTGGTGCGCGGCGGCGTTCCAGAAATAATCGGAATCGCCCGGCGGCTTGATGTCGCTTTCGCTGATCACGCTATAGCCCTTGGTGCCGCACAAATAGCCGGCCTGCTCATAGCAATCCTTGACGCTGGAGAACGCGCCGCCGCAGGTGATGCGATAGCCTTGGGTATTGTCGTTGAGGCGGATGCTTTCGCTGGGCGCCGACGAGCCGGTGCAAGCAACGAGCGCGATGGTCGCGGCCCCAAGCAGAAGGGCGCGGGCATGAATGGATTTAGTCATGGGCATATCCTCATGGCGGGAAAACGAACAAGCGGGGCCGAGTCGGCGCGTGAGACAGTTTATGGACGTCCATCGCCTTCGTCTAGGTGAGTCGAGGGCGGCGGGCTATAAGGGCATGCGGATATCCCGCCGAGGAGCCCTTATGAACCGCCGCGATTTTCTCAAACGATGCGCGAGCCTCGCTGCGTTCGCCAGCACCGGCTTTCCCCGTTCGTTCGCCACGCCGGCCGGCGACCAGCCGCACCAGATGGGCAAGCCGCTGCCCGATAATCCGGTCGATGGCGGCATGGTCAGGATCGAGCGCACCGAAACCGAATGGAAGCATCTTTTGACGCCGCAGCAATTCTGGGTCATGCGCTTGCGCGGCACCGAGCCGCCTTTTTCGAGCCCGCTCGACCACGAATGGGCCAAGGGCACATATGACTGCGCCGGTTGCGCTTTGCCGTTGTTCTCAAGCGCGACCAAATTCGACAGCCACACCGGCTGGCCCAGCTTCTATGCGCCCCTGCTCCACGCCATCGCCACCATGCCCGACCACGAATTGCCGGAGCCGCGCACGGAAGTGCATTGCCGCCGCTGCGGCTGCCATCTCGGCCACGTCTTCAACGACGGCCCGCCGCCGACGGGATTGCGTTACTGCATCAATGGCGTGGCGTTGAGGTTTGTGGGGGGAAAATAGGCAGATTTTGCGACACGCAATCGAGAAGAATGGCTGGTAAGAGAGAGGATTCGAACCTCCGGCCCCTGCCTCCCGAACAATCCCAAATATAACGCAAACAACCCATTAGGTATCAAGGCTTGTTGCAAACATCGCATAAATTGCACGGTTATCCACAGGAAATGTTACAGTGTAATATTTCAAATTATGGGTTTGGGAAATGCATCCGGAATCCTGTTGAAACGAGTACACGCGGGTGGCCCCCAAAAATCGGATGGCTCAGGTAATGTGTGGTAATGATTCTTTCGGGATTTACCGCCCCCCCCCGATCTGTGGCGGATGTCGCTACAAACGAATTCTTTGTTCCAACCGTATAGTTGGAAAACCTGTTGCACACGATTGGCGGTGACAGTGTAGCCTTCGTATTTTCCTTCTCTTTCTCCTGCCTCATAATATGCTTTTATGCCCTTCCATAGGGATCTCATTCGCCTCGCGGTGGCTACATAGCCTTGCGAGTGTGCGGGGATGATTTTGATTTCCGAGCGTGACCGAGCGGCTTGTAACTCTTCCAGTGCGTTGCCTTTTGTTGGAATTCTTTGCATGCGATATGCATTTAATGCCACTACGTCCTGTTTAAGAGTCTCTTCAAAATCGTCTTGTAAAATAAAATCTCTATTCCAGCCATATATTGCAAATATCTGTTGAACACGAATCGCAGTGATAACATAATGATCATAGTATCCATCATTTTCTTCGGATTCAAAATATAATCTAAGGCAACGGCGCAGGGTGTTCATTCGATCTGCGACTCTCTCGAAGCCCCGTTGTCTGTGGGGAAGGAGGCGGATTTCTAAACGCGCTCGCGCGGCTTCCAATTCTTCAAGTGGATCATCTTTTATTGGAAATTTTTGCAGACGATAGGCCGCTAATGCCGCCGCATCTTGTTTGAGGTTCTCTTCAAAATCATTTCGTGATACAGAAGGCTTTCTACTTTGTAAAACAAAGCTTTTGTCCCAGCCATAAATTTGAAATATCTGTTCGACGCGATCCGCAGTAATGAAATACGAACCGTAAGTTGCATTCTTTTCTCCAACCTCAAAATATTTCCCAAGACATTGACACAACGACGACATTCTACGTGCTGATGCAGCATAATCACTGCGAGAAGGTAATAATTTTGTTTTATCGCGGCGTTCCGCTGCTTGAGCTTCTTCTATTGGATCATTTCTGATTGGAAATCTCTGCAAACGATATGCCGTCAATGCTGACATGTCTTGCCTTAGGGCCTCTTCAAAATCATCCTGAAGGACAAAACTTCTGTCCCAGCCGTAAATTGCAAGTGTTTGCTGAACACGCTCAACGGTAATAACAAATTGGCCATACCTTCCTTCTTTTCCTGCTTCATAATACTTTTTAAGGCTACGCCGCACATCGCTCATAAAACGGCCAAATGATCCCCATGTAGTAGGTAAAGACATTACGCGCGAACGCAAATTTTCTGATATTGCCTCTTTTGCTGGATCTTCCTGTTTCGGAATTTGCTGGATGCGGTACCGCATAAGTTCAGCGGCACTCTGTTGCATTTTTTTTATAAAATTGTCTTGAA
>DATKSH010000286.1:0-2236 GCA_035531735.1 Alphaproteobacteria bacterium | reverse complement strand
ACCGACCGGCCGGCTTATATCGAGGTCGATGGGGTTTTGTACCCGGTCACGCGCCGCGCGCTCGATTCGGCCGACATGGCCAATATCCTGAACCGCATTTACGGACCCGACGCCACCGCCAAGCTGGCGGCCGGCAGGGATCTCGATCTGTCTTACGAAGTGCGGCTCGATCGCAACACCAATTTCCGCTACCGCGTCAACATCTCCGCCATCATGAGCAAGGGCCGCGATTCGGCGCAGGTCACCTTGCGCGTGCTGCCATCCTTGCCGCCGACCATGAAGGATCTCGGTATCGAGCCCGCCATCATCAAGAACTGGGCGCCGCGGCAGGGCTTGATCCTCGTCACCGGGCCGACCGGCTCCGGCAAGACCACGCTTTTGGCCGCCGGCTGCCGCATGATGATCGAGCGCGCGGAAGGTTGCGGCAAGATGCTAACCTATGAAGCGCCGATCGAATACGTCTATGACGCCATCACGGGTCCGCGCTCGCTGGTGTCGCAATCGGAAATTCCCCGCCATCTGCCGGATTTCGCCGCCGGCGTGCGCAACGCCTTGCGCCGCAAGCCCAACGTCATCCTGGTCGGCGAGGCGCGCGACCGCGAAACCGTGACGGCGGCGATCGAGGCCGGGCAGACGGGACATTTGGTGTTCTCGACCGTCCATACCATCGGCGTCGCCGCCACCGTGCGCCGCATCGTCAGCGTGTTCGAGCCGGCCGAGCGCACCGAGCGCGCCTTCGCGCTCATGGAAACCTTGCGCATGATCGTGACGCAGGCGCTGGTGCCGAAGAAAGGCGGCGGGCGCATCGGCTTGCGCGAATACATGGTGTTCGACGACGAGGTGCGCGAGATGCTGCTCGATTTACCGATCGAGCGCTGGACCAACGAAACCCAGCGGCTTTTGAGGCGTCACGGCCAGGGCATGGCCGAGACGGCGGCCGCCGCCTTCAAGCAGGGCCTGATCGACCGGCGCATTTATTTGCTTCTGGTCAAGGGTTTTTCGGGGAGCGAGGCCGGGGATGACGAGGCGGAAGACGAGGATTTTGGCGAGGATGAAATTTAAGCGAATTTTTAATCGGGTGGGTTAGGTTAGGACAAAGGCCGGCGCGTCCCTTTCGTTCGGCGCGCCTTCGCGAAAGAGATCCGGGCATGGACATCCATTGGCGCAATACCCAAAAGCCGCCGCGCTTTTTCGTCCTCGATGCGCGCGCGTTCCTCGCGATTCTTTTGTTCCTCGTGCATGCGCGCCTGTGGACCTTCATCCTCGCCCTTATCATCATGGCGGTGTTTTGGTTCTTCGAGCGCCGCGGCCTGACCTTCGAATCGTCCTTGCGCGCGCTGCGCGCCTGGGTGGTCGGCGTTCACCGCCCGGCGAATCGGCGGCGCGCGATCAGGCGCTGGACCGATTTCGACTAGGCCGCGATTGCTTGGGGCCGTAGGGCCATAGCCCGCCCATAAACGCCGATTCGATCCCGGCGAACCATGCTCGAAGCCCGAGTCGGCCGGCCGGCGCTTGCACCGCTGCTCTTTACGAAATAGCAATATTTTTGCATGATTTTGCGATGCGCGATTCGATTCGGACCCGGTTTTCCTTGTTGCGTAAATGCCACAAACGGTCGGGCATCCTGAGCCCGCCAAGCTATATATTGTCGCTGTTCGAGGCGTCAATTAGGATGCCGGTTTATCGCGTCGCGCGGCGAACCAAGGCAGGGATCATGTCACATCGACCTTCTCCGGGACTCGGGTTTTTTTGCAGGACCGTCGCTGCCGTTTTCGCCGTTTTGAGTTTCTCCGCCACACCCGCGCTGGCGGGTTTCGAATGGGTCGCGCCGCCGGCCGGCGGCATGCCCGGCGCTTCTCCCGGTTATAGCGCGCCGGCGCCGGTTTCCCCGGCACCCATGCAAGGCATGCCTGCGCCCGCCGCCAGCCAAAATCCCGAAGTGATTTCGCCGGTCGTGATCGAAGGCAATCCGTTATCGCCGGCCGGCGAATCGGCGCCATCCGCCGCCGCGCCGCCTTCCGAATCCGCCATGCCTGTCCCGCCGATGACGAGCGGCGGGCTGGCGTCCACGACTGCGACCGCGACCGCCGCCGCCATGCCGGCGCCGGCGATGGCAGGAAAGCCGGTGCTTGGCTTTGCCGACAACGTGCCGCTGGCGGTGGCCTTGCGTCAGCTTTTGCCGCCCGGCTACGATTTCTCGATCGATTCCGGCGTCGATATGGGCACGCTGGTTTCC
>DATKSH010000285.1:0-2297 GCA_035531735.1 Alphaproteobacteria bacterium | reverse complement strand
CGAAGATTTACTTTTGGAAGAACTCAACGTGCCGATCGACCCGCCGCCGGGCGAATTCGGGTAAACAGAAGGCAGAAAACAGGGATCGGGCATCGGAAAAAGGATGCCATCCCGGCAAGAACGGTCTGTCCCCCTCCCGCTTGCGGGAGGGGTTAGGGAAGGGCTCGAAAGGCTGGACATGATGCTCCAGCAAGACGAAAGAAAATTTATCCGGGATCCAGTTTGCTTTAACGATAAAAGCGCAGCCATGAAACATTCCGAAAAATACGACGTCCCAACGCTGAACGATCATCTGCGCGAGATGTTCGTTGGTAGCCACCACCGCACGTCGCGTTTCAACGGCACTTATTGCGTAAACCTCGCCCACGGTTTTCAGCAGGATTATAGCCGATTGATGCGCCACGGGGATTTCGACGACGGCAAAAGTTATCGCGGCGAATTTGGCGGGCTGAGCGTCTACCTCCTGCGCGGCGATTTGGTCCTTCTCGGTCACGGCACTGCCGAATGCGCGGTTCTCGAAAATACCGGAACGGGGGCGCACGCTGTCTTGCTCGGTGAGCGCATGAAAGGAAATCTCGATTTCCGCGGCGGCATTCGGGGATTTTTGACGCAAGGAAAAAACCCGGTCGCGGAAGTCAGGTCGTTGTTTCGCACTTGGGCAAGGATCATGACGCCGCTCAAGGAAAAACATGCCGCGCCGAACGGCGACCGCTATTCCCTGCGCCGGGAAATGCGGGGTAAATTCGAGGAAATCGAATTCCTGCCGGCGGCCGAAAAATTCCTCGCGCCGATCCCGGAAATCGCCCGCCTCAGCCGGACACTTGCTCTTTCAGCCACGCCTGAAGCGCCGGCTTCGGCAAAGCGCCCACTTTCTGCGCCGCCAACTGACCCCCCTTGAACAACATCAAGGTCGGAATCCCGCGAATGCCGAATTTGCTCGGCGTCATGGGGTTCTCATCGACGTTCATTTTGACGATCGTCAATTGGCCCTGCATCTCGCCGGCGATCTCGTCCAAGATAGGCCCGACCATCTTGCAAGGCCCGCACCACTCGGCCCAGAAATCGACCAGCACCGGGCCCGGCGCCTTCAAAACATCGTTCTCGAAACCGGCATCGGTGACAGGCTTGGCGGCGGACATGGGCAACCCCCTCTGTGGCGACGATTCTTATGTAATGGCGCAGACGCGCGGGATCAAGTGGCGTTCTCTCTTCGGAATGCGAACATAAGAGAATGTCCGCGCCCCAAGCGCCGGCGGGATCCCCTCCCCCTTGCGGGGAGGGTTAGGGAGGGGGAGTTCAACACGCACGGGGCTACGACCTTAAGCGCATCGCCAAGCCGCGCTCCCCCTCCCCTAACCCCTCCCGCAAGGGGAGGGGGACAGATCGCCCTGCCTGGCTACCATGGCCCCAAATACCGATGTCCTACTCAACCTCCATCAACCCCTTTGAAGGAAGCACATACGTCCACAACAAGAAACACCGTACAGCCTTGCCCGGATAAACCGCTTTCAGCACGTCGCGATAGGCGAAAAGCTGTGCGCGATAAGCCTCCAGCACATCTTCGACCCGTGCCGGCGGCGGCCGGTTGGATTTATAATCGACGATCCACACGGCGTCCTCCGTCACGCACAACCGGTCCACCTGCCCGACAATCTCCTTGCCGGCCACGATGCCGGCCAACGGCACCTCGGCGCGGCTATCGGGCCCGAACAGGGGCGCGAAAGCAGGATCGCGCAGTAAATCCAAAACCTCGCGCAAAATCTCCGCCTGCTCCTCCGCGCCCAACCGATGCTGCGGATTGGCGAGATACCGTGAAGCCGCCGCATCGCGCCGCGCGTCTTCCATCCCCGGCAAGCCTTCCAGCAACCGATGAATGATCCGCCCGCGCAAAAAGCGCCGGTCTGGCGGCGCCGAAACCGGCTCGCCCAAAACCACCTCGCCCGCCCACGGCGCCGCGAACGCGGCAATTTTCGACGGCGCCACGCGTTTCGGCAAAGCCGGCTCGATAGGCGGAGGCCGCCGCGCCCACTTCGGCAAGGGTTCACTTTTTTCCGCCGCACTTTTGCCCGCCCCGGTCTTTTCGCCGCCGAACACGGGATCGGCAAAGGCGATCAGCGGCGCGGGCTCCCGCCCGTCCTCGACCGCATGCGCCTCATGCAAATCCTTAAGCGCGCCCGCGACCAAGGCATGCCACGAATCGCCAGCCGCCTCGCCGGCACTGCGCTTCGTTTCCCAGCCGCCGATATAAAGCCGGTTGGCGGCGCGCGTCAGGGCCACGTATAAAAGCCGCCGGTATT
>DATKSH010000284.1:0-6627 GCA_035531735.1 Alphaproteobacteria bacterium | reverse complement strand
AGACTAGCGGGGCCGGCGTCATGAACCAACACCCATTAGGCGAAGCCGTTAAGTTGGCGACCGGTTTCGGCCTCGAAGTCATTCCGAGAAAGGGCAATTCGCGCCTGTGGCAGGACTTGCTGGAACGAACTACCTATGTCCCCTATCCCTATTTGCCTTCCAATCTCGACTACGAGCTCGAATACCATAGTGACAAGGGCGGGCATTGGGACGATCAATCTTTTTTACTGCGGGTCGCCGGCAACATCGTCGCCGCGTGGCCGCTGACTTTCTCGGAAAGCGAAGGCAAAAGGGCCATTACGAGTTGCGGTTCGGAGCTCCTTCCTCCGCTTTTTTCGGCTTCGGCCCCGGATTCGACCAAAAAGAAAGCCGTCAAGAGATGCTACGATTTTCTCGAACACATCGCGCGCCGTCTCGATGTCAAGGAATTCAGGAGCAGCGAACTCTTCCTGGGCGCACCTGGTCTTGGCGATTGGTACATGGAAGGCGCACATAGAGGGGCAGTTTGCGATATTCGACACGACCTTTATCTCAACACTCAACAGCCCATCGAGGACATCGCCAAAGGTTTTCGATCGACGTCAAACCAATCTATCCGACAGGCAGCCGATCTATGGCGTTACGCCATTTTGCCGAGCGCCGATGCCAATTCGTCGTCCGTTTGGAAAGAGTTCGAGGATTTGCACCTGAACGTTGCGGGACGAAAGACCCGTTCCGAGAAATCGTGGCGATTACAACGTGACGCCATTGCCACCGGCACCGGGATGCTCGTCTATTTACGCGATGATGCTAACCGGATGGTCGGCGGCGGATTTTTCGAATTCAGCAAAACGGAAGCGAATTATAGCGTTGCCGCTTATGATCGCGCGCTGTTCGGCAAGCCCGTCGGGCATCTGGTCCAATGGGTTGCCATTCAGGAATTCGTGAAAAGGGGTATCGAGTGGTACCGCATCGGCGGCTATCCTCTCGCGACCGATAAACCCGTTCCGACCGAAAAAGAGCTGTCCATCGGGCTATTCAAGAAAGGTTTTGCATCCCACGTCTTTCCCCGATTCATATTGAAGCACTCGATCAGCGCGGTGCTGGCCACGGCTTCTTGAGATGCAGGCGCAAAAACAAGGAACGCGCCATTCTCGCAATGCGGCCCTTGTTGGCTTGAACACATTGGGCTAGAAAATAGGCCGATTACAAGTGGACCGGATTACAAAGAGATTCCAACCGCAATGCTTAACAATCAATCGATCCTGATCACCGGCGGTACCGGCTCGTTCGGCAAGGCGTTCGTGCGCCGGGTGCTGGGGCGCTTTCCCAAGGTCAAGCGCCTCGTGGTGTTCTCGCGCGACGAGCTCAAGCAATCGGAAATGGCGCACGCCTTCCCGGCCCGCGCATATCCCGCCTTGCGCTTTTTCATCGGCGACGTGCGCGATGAGGCGCGGCTGCGCCGGGCGTTGGAGGGCGTCGATGTCGTCGTGCACGCGGCGGCGCTGAAGCAGGTGCCGGCCACCGAATACAATCCGTTCGAATGCATCAAGACCAACGTGCTGGGCGCGCAGAACATCATCGAGGCCTGCCTCGACACCAAGGTCAAGCGCGTGGTGGCGCTTTCGACCGACAAGGCCGCCGCGCCGATCAATTTGTACGGCGCGACCAAATTATGCTCGGACAAATTGTTTATCGCCGCCAACAACATAAAGGGCCGGCACGATATTCGGTTCAGCGTGGTGCGCTACGGCAACGTGATGGGCAGCCGCGGATCGGTGATCCCGTTGTTCCTCAAGGAAAGGCACAAGGGCGTTTTGCCGATCACCGATCCTGCCATGACGCGCTTCAACATCTCGTTGCGCGACGGCGTCGACATGGTTCTGTGGTCGATCAAGAACGCCGAAGCCGGCGAAATTCTGGTGCCGAAAATCCCGTCCTTCCGCATCACGGATCTAGCCCGCGCAGTCGGCCCCGATTGCCGGCAGGACATCGTTGGCATTCGCCCGGGCGAGAAAATCCACGAGGAAATGATTACCGCCAGCGACAGTTTCAGCACCGTCGATCTCGGCGATTACTATGCTATACTGCCCACTTCGGACGCCGCCGCCATCGCGGCCTATTGCAAGGCCCATCGTGCCAAGCGGATCAAGCCGGGCTTTTCCTATAACAGTGGCGCCAACAAAAAATTCCTGACCGTCGCGCAGTTACGCAAGCTGATCGCGGAGCATGTCACCGTCGAATGAACGGTTCCCAAGATGCCCTTTATCCCCTATAGCCGCCAAAACATCGACGACGACGACATCGAAGCGGTCGTCAAGGTTCTGCGTTCCGATTTCCTCACCCAAGGCCCCGCCATCGAGGCGTTCGAGAAAGCCTTTGTCGCGCGCCACAACATGGCGCACGGTGTCGCCGTCTGCAACGCGACAGCGGCCTTGCACATTGCCTGCCTTGCGCTCGGCGCCGGGCCCGGCGCATGGATATGGACCAGCCCCAACAGCTTTGCGGCTTCTGCCAATTGCGCGCTTTATTGCGGCGCCAAGGTCGATTTCGTCGATGTTGACCCGGCGACGCGCAATATGTCGGTCGCGGCCTTGCGCGACAAGCTGGCGAAAACGCCGAAGGAAAAACTGCCGAAAATCCTGATCCCGGTCGATTTTTCCGGCCTGCCCTGCGATGCGCGCGAAATGCGCGATCTTGCCGGCCAATATGGATTCAAAATCCTGGAAGACGCCTCGCATGCGGCCGGCGCCGTCTATGACGGCCAGCCGGTCGGCAGCCTTTATGCGGATGCCGCCGTGTTCAGTTTCCATGCCGTCAAGATTATCACGGCCGGCGAAGGCGGCCTGGTCGCCACCAACGATGCCGCATTGGCGCAAAAATTAAGGCTTCTACGCGCACATGGCATTACGCGCGACGCCGGCTTGATGAAAAACGAGCCGCCGGGCGCATGGTATTACGAGCAAATCGCGCTCGGCTTCAATTACCGTATCACCGACATTCAAGCCGCCTTGGGCCTTTCGCAACTGCGGCGCATTGATCAATTGCGGCAGGCGCGCGAAAAAAGGGCGGTGCGCTACGACAAGCTGTTGGCGCCGCTGCCGCTCATTTTGCCGCCGCGCCAAACTGACCGTCTTTCGTCGTGGCATCTTTACGCCGTGGAAATCAACGAGATGCGCACGGCGGCCACGCGTGCCGGGGTGTTCGGCGCCTTGCGCGCCGCGCAAATCGGCGTCAACGTTCACTACATTCCCATTCACTTGCAGCCCTATTACGCACGGCTTGGATTTAAGCGCGGCGATTTCCCGTATGCCGAGCGTTATTACGATCGCGCCATCTCGCTGCCGTTGTTCCCGGCCATGACGGACGCGCAGCAGGATACCGTGGTTGCGGCCTTGGCCGACGCGCTCGGCGTCGCACGGACGGCGGCCTGAATGCAACTCGCGCTCGGCACCGCCCAGTTCGGGCTCGATTACGGCATCGCCGGCGGCCGCAGGGTCGAAGCCGAGGAAGCGAGGGCGATTCTTCACGCGGCGGCGGAGCAGGGCGTGCGTGTTCTCGATACCGCGCCGGCTTATGGCACCATCGAGGAAAACCTCGCGGCTCTGTGCGACGGGCTCGATTTCGCGGTGATTTCCAAAATTCCCGCCCTTCCGGACGTATCGCCGGAGGAAGCCGCGGATTTGGCGTTGCAATCCGCCCGGCGTTCGCGAAAACGGCTGGGGCCGGCTTTGCACGGCTTGTTGTTTCACAATGCCGAGGATTTAAAGGACGGCCGCGGCCAGCACATCTGGCATAAGGTTTCGGCATGGGCGCGCGAGGAAGGCATCCGGCTCGGCGTCTCCTGCTACGATCCCGAAACCGCGATGGCCCTGCATGAAGCCTTCGGCATCGCGTTGGCGCAAATTCCGGGCAGTGCTTTCGACCAACGGATCAAAGCGGTGATGCCGGCCGCGCCGGCACAATGCGAGGTGCATATGCGCTCGGCCTTCCTGCAAGGCCTGCTTTTAATGCCGCGCGAGGCGGCGCAACGCAAATTGCCGCAAGCTTCGCCGTTGCTTGACCGCTGGCGCCAATGGTGCGCCGCGCGCGGAACGTCGCCGATGATGGCGGCCCTCGGCATCGTCAAAGGCTTTGCGGCCGTCTCGCAGGTCGTCGTCGGCGTCGATGGCTTGGTGCAGTTTCAGGGCATCGCTAAAGCATGGCGGACGGCGGTTGCGTTGACCGATGCGGATGAGTTGAGCGTTGCCGCCGCCGCCGTCATCGATCCTCGGCAATGGAGGGCGGCGTGAAAACCGTCGCCATCGTGCAGGCGCGCATGGGCTCTTCGCGCCTGCCGGGCAAGGTGATGAAGGACATCGCCGGTACGCCGATGCTTTCCCTCTTGCTGTCGCGCCTTGGGCGCGCGAAGGAGATCGACGAAATCGTGGTCGCGACGTCCGACCGTCCGCACGACCACGCCGTCGCCGCGCATGCGCGCGCGCAAGGACATGGCGCTTTCGCGGGCAGCGAAAACGACGTGCTGGATCGTTATTACCAAGCTGCCAAGGCCGCCAAGGCCGGCATCGTGGTGCGCATCACCGCCGACTGCCCGCTGGTCGATCCGCAGCTTGTCGATCGCATGGTCGGCGAATTCGCCAAGCGCAAAATCGATTATCTCGGCAACACCGCGCCTTCCACCTTCCCGGACGGCTTCGATGTCGAAGTCTTCACTTTTGCCGCTCTCGAAAAAGCGTGGCGCGACGCCAAGAAACCGCCCGAACGCGAGCATGTCACGCCCTATATCCGCGAGAGCGGTCATTTCTCGACCGCCAACTTCGCCAACGACGAAGACTTGTCCGATCTGCGCCTGACGGTCGACGAGGCCGCCGATTTGCAGGTCGTACGCGCCATTTTCGGGCATTTCGCGCCGCGCACTGACTTCGGTTTCGAGGATGTGATAAAGCTTTACCGGCAGAAACCGGAATTGTTCGAAGCCAACCGGCATATTCCGCGCAATCAGGGTGCGACCATGGGTTCGGGACAAAAATTGTGGAAACGCGCCAAGAACGTGATTCCCGGCGGCAACATGCTGCTGTCGAAGCGCGCCGAAATGTTTTTGCCGGAGCAATGGCCGGCCTATTTCAGCAAGGCCAAGGGCTGCACGGTCTGGGACCTCGAGGGCAATTCCTATACCGACATGCTGATCATGGGTATCGGCACCAATATCCTCGGCTATGGCGACCCGGAAGTGGACGATGCTGTGCGCGCGGTAATCGACAAGGGCAATATGTCCACTTTCAATTGCCCGGAGGAAGTCTATCTCGCCGAACGGCTGGTCGAAATGCATCCGTGGGCCGACATGGCGCGTTTCGCGCGGTCGGGCGGCGAGGCCAACGCCATCGCCATCCGCATCGCACGTGCCGCTTCGGGCCGCGATAAGGTGGCGATTTGCGGCTATCACGGCTGGCACGACTGGTATCTGTCGGCCAATCTCGGCGACAATCATAATCTTGCCGGCCATTTGCTGCCGGGGCTCGATCCGCGCGGCGTGCCGCAAAATCTGCGCGGCACTGTTTTTCCCTTCGTTTACAATGACTTCGCTGGCCTCGAAAAGCTGGTCGTGGAGCATGACGATCTCGGCGTCATCAAGATGGAAGTGGTGCGCAACATCGGGCCGGAGAACAATTTCCTACAAAAAGTGCGCGATCTCGCCACCCGCCGCAACATCGTGCTGATTTTCGACGAGTGCACCTCCGGCTTCCGCGAAACCTTCGGGGGCATCCACAAGAAATACGGCGTCGAGCCCGACATGGCGATGTTCGGCAAGGCGCTCGGTAATGGTTACGCGATTACCGCGACCATCGGCCGGCGCGAAGTGATGGAGGCGGCGCAAGCGACCTTCATCAGCAGCACCTTTTGGACCGAGCGTATCGGCCCCAGCGCCGCGCTCAAGACGCTGGAAGTCATGGAACGCGTCAAATCGTGGGAAACAATCACCGCGACCGGCAAGGATATTGCACGCCGCTGGCTGGAACTTGCCAAAAGGCATGGGCTTTCGATTACCACCAGCGGCATCCCGGCTCTCGCCAGCTATGCCTTCAAGGGCGACAATGCGCTGGCCTACAAAACCCTTGTTACGCAGGAAATGCTGGCCAAGGGCTATCTGGCGGGCACCATGGTTTATGCCTCGACGGCGCACACGCCGGAAATTGTCGATGGCTATTTTGACGCGCTCGATCCGGTTTTCGCGCTTGTCAAAGAATGCGAGGACGGGCGCGACGTTATGAGTCTTCTCAAAGGGCCGGTCTGCCATGCCGGCTTCAAGCGCCTCAACTGAATGACAATGAAGATCGCCTTCCGCGCCGACGCGTCGCTCAAGATCGGCACCGGCCATGTAATCCGTTGCCTGACCTTGGCCGACGCACTGAAGGCGCGCGGCGCCGAATGCCATTTTATTTGCCGCATGCAGCAAGGGCATCTAGCCGATCTGATCGGTAAGCGTGGTTATAAAGTCCATACTCTGCCGGATTCGCTTCCATCGGCCGAACCGGATCGAAACCGGCCGCCGCATTATGCGTGGCTGGAAGGCGACTGGCGCAACGATGCCGAAGAAACCCGCAAAGTTACCAATGCGCTCGCCGTCGACTGGCTGGTGGTCGATCATTA
>DATKSH010000283.1:0-5398 GCA_035531735.1 Alphaproteobacteria bacterium | reverse complement strand
CACCGATCAATCTCCCCGAACACGATGTCCATGCTGCCGATGATGGCGACGGCGTCGGCCAACATGTGTCCTTTGCACATGAAATCGGTGCCTTGCAGATGGGCAAAACCGGGCGCGCGGATTTTGCAGCGATACGGGCGGTTCGAGCCGTCGGCCACCAGATAAACGGCGAATTCGCCCTTGGGCGCTTCGACCGCCGTATAGGTTTCGCCAGCCGGCACATGATAGCCCTCGGTGTAGAGCTTGAAATGGTGGATGAGCGCTTCCATCGAATATTTCATCTCGGCGCGCCTGGGCGGCGAGATTTTGTGATCGTCGATCATCACGAGGCCTTCGGGCATGTCCTTCAGGCATTGGCGGATGATACGCAGCGATTGCCGCATTTCTTCCATGCGCACGAGATAGCGCGCCCAGCAATCGCCGGTCTTGCCGACCGGCACGTCGAAATCCATTTTCGCGTAGACGTCATAGGGTTGGGATTTACGCAAATCCCACGCGACGTTGCTTGCCCGCAGCATCGGCCCCGAAAAGCCCCAATCGAGCGCCTGCTCCTTGCTCACAATGCCGATATCGACCGTGCGTTGCTTGAAGATGCGGTTTTGCGTCAGCAATTCTTCGACGTCGGCGAGGAATTTGGGGAATTTCTGCGCCCATTCGCCGATGTCGTCGGCGAGGCCTTTCGGCATGTCCTGATGCACGCCGCCGGGACGGAAATAATTGGCATGCATGCGGGCGCCGGAAACGCGCTCGTAAAATTCCATCAGGATTTCGCGCTCCTCGAAACCCCACAGCGACGGCGTCACCGCGCCGAGATCAATGGCGAAGGTCGTGATGTTAAGAATGTGGTTGAGGATGCGGGTGATTTCCGAAAACAACACGCGGATATATTGCCCACGCAAGGGCGGCGCGATGCCAAGCAGCTTTTCGACCGCCAGCGCAAAGGCATGTTCCTGATTCATCGGCGCGACGTAATCGAGCCGGTCGAAATAGGGCACGGCTTGCGTATAGGTCTTGTATTCGATCAGTTTTTCCGTGCCGCGATGGAGCAAGCCAATATGCGGGTCGGCGCGCTCGACGATCTCGCCGTCCATTTCGAGGATCAGGCGCAAGACGCCGTGCGCGGCCGGATGCTGCGGCCCGAAATTCATCGTGAACGGGCGGATTTTTTTGCCCGTTTCACCCATACCAGAAGGCAAATCGGCCACGTCGCTGGCGAGGGAAACGGTGGGCTTCATGCTTTCGCCCCTTTCGGCACATCCGCCGGCGCCTTCTCGTCCCCCGGCAGCATCTGCACATCCGTCATGCCTTCCCACGGCGACATGAAATCGAAGCTGCGGAAATCCTGCGTCAGCTTCACGGGCTCATAGACCACGCGTTTTTGCTCGTCGTCGTAGCGCACCTCGACATAGCCCGTCAGCGGAAAGTCCTTGCGTAGCGGGTGCCCCTCGAAGCCGTAATCGGTGAGGATGCGGCGCAAATCGGGATGGCCGCTGAAGGCGATGCCGAACAAATCCCATCCTTCGCGCTCGAACCATCCGGCGGCGCTATAGACGGAAATCACCGACGGCACCGGCGAAGTTTCGTCGGTTTCGATTTTCACCCGCAGGCGCGCGTTGTGCGTGAGGCTCAAAAGATTATAGACGACGTCGAAACGCTCTGGCCGTTCCGGATAATCGGCGCCGCAGATGTCCATAAGCTGGTTCATCGCAATTGCCGGATTGTCGCGAAGTTTCAGCAGGACGTCCGCAATGCGCGTGCGCGGCACCATAATCGAGAGTTCGTCAAGCGCGACGGTGGCGCTCATCATGTCGGCGCCGAGCGCGCGCTTGATTTCGGATTGCAGTTGATCGAGTTGTGCCATCTCAACCCCTCTCGATCACCTTGTTGCCGCGCCGGATTTTTTTGTGCAGCAGCATGATGCCGTAAAGCAAGGCCTCGGCCGAAGGTGGGCAACCGGGAACATAGATGTCCACCGGCACAATGCGGTCACATCCACGAACCACCGAATAGGAATAATGGTAATAGCCGCCGCCATTGGCGCAACTGCCCATCGAGATCACCCAGCGCGGCTCCGGCATCTGGTCGTAAACCTTGCGCAAGGCGGGCGCCATTTTGTTGGTCAGTGTGCCGGCGACGATCATCACGTCCGACTGGCGCGGTGAAGCGCGCGGCATCATGCCGAAGCGGTCGAGATCGTAGCGCGCCATATAGGCGTGGATCATCTCGACGCCACAACAGGCAAGCCCGAACGTCATCGGCCACATCGAGCCGGTGCGCGCCCATGCCAACAGATCGTCAAGCTTGGTGAGCAGAAAGCCTTTATCCTGCACCGTCTCGCCCAATTTGGCGGCGGTTTTTTGGGCTTCGGCATATTTGTGGGGATCGACTATTCCCATTCGAGAGCCCCTTTCTTCCATTCGTAGATAAAACCGACGGTCAAAACGCCGAGGAACAGCATCATCGACCAGAACCCGGCCATGCCGATGTCGCCGAGCGCGACCGCCCACGGAAACAAAAAGGCGATTTCGAGATCGAAGATGATGAAGAGGATGGCGACGAGGTAAAAGCGCACGTCGAACTTGCCGCGCGCGTTTTCAAACGCCTCGAAACCGCATTCATAGGCCGAGACTTTTTCGCTGTCGGGATTTTGCTTGGCGATGATGAAGGACAGGCCGACCGCCGCCATCGCCACCACGCCGGCAATGGCGAGAAACAAGAGGATGGGCAGATAAGCGGCGACCAGGTCGCTGATCATGGCAGAACTCCGCGAAACCCGCGCCCGCCTTGGGGTTACGAGCGCAATTTCGGCCTTAAGTTTATGATTCTACAGGCAACATCGTCCTCCCAAGCTCGAAAATCAAGGCGAAATCGTGCGTCTTATCGACTTGGGCGCCGATTATGGCACGGAAGACATGCGCGGATGTTTGCTTGCTAATTATGGCAAGTCGATTCGGCTGGAAAACGATCGGCAATGCAAGATCGTTTTGCACCATCAAAGCTGTTTGGAAAAACTGGCGCGAGTGACGGGACTTGAACCGGCTGGCTTTTGTTGGCGAGGCACGAGCCTACAAAAGCCGCCGCCCCGGACTTGATCCGGGGCCCATGCTGTCAGGCTAGCCTATGAAATTTTGGGACTGGCGCGAGTGACGGGACTTGAACCCGCGACCTTCGGCGTGACAGGCCGACGCTCTAACCAACTGAGCTACACCCGCATATCAAACGGAAGCGCGGTTTTACCCTCGTTCCCGGCGCGCTGCAAGCGGACAACGCCGGTTTCCGGGGCCGAAAAACCAAGACTTCCGCCCAAAAGTCGCTTTTTTAAGCTTTTTCTGGTAGCTGTTTCCGCCTTGGGGGCGGTTAGCTCAGCGGTAGAGCATCTCGTTTACACCGAGAGGGTCGGGAGTTCGAAACTCTCACCGCCCACCAGCCTTCGCAAGCGCAGCGCCGCGAAGGCTGCCGCGCCGTAGCGCGAAGCGCGAAGGCGGGCTCTCGCGGCTTGCGCTTGCTTCGGCTCGGCAAGCCGGATAGGTGCCCAGATTCGCCGTGCATGGTCCACCAGCCTTCGCGCCGCGATGGCTGCCGCGTCGAAGCCTTGCGTAGCAAGGCGAAGACGGGCTTATTGCCTGCGCGTCGGCTCGGCGAGCCGAACAAGTGCCCGGATTTATCCTCGTCGGCCCACCACGTTTCGCCCTTATGGGCTACGCGTGATGCAGCCGCGCAGAGACCGTTAGGGCGAAGCAGTGTCCGGCGTAGTTCGGCAAAGCCGAACGAAGGCGGGCCGCATGGGCTTGGAAATCCACAGCTTCCACAAAGAAAAAGGCCGGCGGTTGCCCGCCGGCCCTCTCTTGCGTGGAATGCGATGCGGTTTAGGCTTTACCGCCGGTATTGACCTGATCCTTAAGCTGCTTGCCGGCACGGAATTTCGGCAGGCGCGAGGCTTTGATCTGAATTGCCTCGCCGGTGCGCGGGTTACGGCCCTTGGCCGCCGCGCGCTTCGAAACATAGAAATTGCCGAAGCCGACCAGGCGCACTTCCTCGCCCTTCCTGAGGCTGCCCTCAATGGTCGACAGGCAGGCATCGATCACAGCCGACACGCAGCTTTTCGACAGAGTCATCTTCTGCAGGGACTTGTTGTCGCAGACGGCAGCGATGAATTCGTTCTTGTTCACGGAAAACTCCCTACGTTTGAGTATTGCGGCCGCGGTCGATCCGCGCATCCTGCGCAAATCCTTTGGCCACACGGCAACTGTAAGCGGCGCGTTTTTGGGCTGTCAAGGAAAGGAGGCCAAAAAATGCCGGAAATCGGGCATTCCAGAGGCCAGGGGACAAAAAACAGGAAGCAGCGAAAAGCGAATTTGGTTAACGCCACCGTTTTTCGGGAACTAGTTTCCGATTCGCGATGCCATGCCGGATTCAGTGCCGCGCAACCTCGGCGCCGCGATCGGCCTCGTCTTCCTTGGGGCGCATCTTGGCGGCGGCCAACTCGGCGTTTTCGTCCCATTCGATCGGCGTCAGCGGCTTGGTCAGGGCGTATTTGAGAACTTCATCGACGGTGTTGATGAAAATGATTTTCATCCCCTTCTTCACATTGTCGGGGATTTCCGTGAGATCCTTTTCGTTTTCTTTTGGGATCAGCACGGTCGATAACCCGCCGCGCAATGCCGCGAGCAATTTTTCCTTAAGCCCGCCGATCGGCAGCACCCGACCGCGCAAAGTGATTTCGCCCGTCATCGCAACGTCCTTATGCACCGTGATGCCGGTAAGCACCGAAACGATCGAAGTGACCATGGCGACGCCGGCCGAGGGGCCGTCCTTGGGCGTGGCGCCTTCGGGCACGTGGACGTGGATGTCGCGCTTTTCGAGCAGCGGCGGCTTGATGCCGAAAGCGACCGCGCGCGCCTTGACGTAGCTTTCGGCCGCCTGCACCGATTCGCGCATGACGTCGCCGAGCTTGCCGGTGATGGTGATCTTGCCCTTGCCGGGCAGCGACACCGCCTCGATGGTCAGCAATTCGCCGCCGACTTCCGTCCATGCCAAGCCGGTCGTCACGCCGACCAAATCCTCCGGCTCGACCTCGCCGAAGCGGAATTTCTTGACGCCGAGGTATTTTTCCAGATTGCGGCGCGTGATGTGGATCGATTGCAGGTTGCGGACCAAAATCTCCTTGATCGACTTGCGCGCAAGGCTGGCGATCTCGCGCTCCATGTTGCGCACGCCGGCCTCGCGCGTGTGGTAGCGCACGATGTCGCGCAGCGCATCCTCGGAAATCGAGAACTCGCCATTCTTGAGGCCGTGTTCCTTGGTCGATTTCGGCAGCAGGTGGCGCTTGGCGATCTCGATCTTCTCGTCCTCGGTATAGCCGGCGAGGCGGATGATCTCCATGCGGTCCATCAAAGGC